>NZ_MIFU01000003.1:0-175275 GCF_001855215.1 Pseudomonas sp. 06C 126
GCCGCGCTGGGCCATGGATGGCCCATCGCGGCGGCCCCCCAAATCAATGTCGGATGACGGGCACACCGAGCCTAGGCGAGGTGCCGAGTGGTGGGGCAAGAGCGCTTTGGTTACTTTCGCGCTTCTCGAAAGTGACCCGCCGTAAGGGCGGAACCCTAAGCCGCCATAACCGCAGCAACGGATATGTACACACCCCCAAGAACCATCAAAGAGCTAAGCCAGCTCCCGCATGCAGTGTTGCCCGTTGCGGGGTTTGCCTGCACCACAAAACAAATGTGGGAGCTGTCGAGCCCCGGCGAGGCTGCGAAAGCGGTAGGTCAGTCAGCATCAATGCTGGCAATTACCGCGTCATCGCAGCCTCACCGGGGCTCGAAAGCTCCCACCAGAACAGTGAAGCAGGAACCATGTCGGCCCCTGCACCCTGATCAGATCGCCAATTCCCCCCCATCGGCCCGCTGAATCACCACCGTGGATGCACGTGGACGCACAGTCCCAACCGTGACGTCCGTGGCAACCGTGGTCGACGGCCAGTTTTCCGGGTGCTGAATGTTGACGAACACCGTCTTGTTATCCGGGGTAAAGGTCACCCCAGTCACTTCCGAACCATTAGGCCCGACGAAGAAGCGGCGCAGGTCGGCCTGGTTCTGGGCATTGACCGGCACTTGCTTGCCCTGGGCATCGACCATGTTGGTGGGGATTACCACCAGCATCTGGTCATTGGTGTAATCGGTCAGGGTTTTTTCGCCGTTGTCGGTCTGGATCCACATCACACCACGGCTGTCGAAGGTCATGCCGTCCGGGCTGGCGAACTGGTTCAGGGTGGTCAGGCCGGAGCGGTTGAGGTCCGGGCTGCCAGCCGCGTTGGCGCCAAACACAAAGATGTCCCAGGTGAACGACACCTGGTTATCGGCGTCATGCCAGCGAATGATGTGCCCGTGCTTGTTGTTCACCCGTGGGTTGGCGGGGTTGGACACCGTGCGGCTGGTGTTGTTGGTGAGCGTCAGGTAGACGTCGCCATTGAGCGGGTTGACCGAGGTCCACTCCGGGCGGTCCATCGGCGTGGCGCCCACGGCATCGGCTGCACCGCGGGTGTTGAGGATGATCCCCGGCAGGTCGGTGAATTTCGCGCCCAGGGTGCTGCCGTCGGTGGTGCTGGTGGCCACGTCCAGCAGCAGCCAGTTACCACTGCCATCGGCGTTGAAGCGCGCCACGTAGAGCTTGCCGCTGTCCATGTACTTGGCACCGGTGGCCAGGCGATCGCTGGGGTTGGCATCGGCCGGGTCCCAGAGGGCGGTGGAGACGAACTTGTACAGGTACTCGTTTTGCGAATCGTCGCCGCTGTAGAACACCACTGGCTTGCCAGCGGTGGTCAGGCCTGGCCAGCAACCTTCGTGGCGGAAACGACCCAGGGCAGTGCGCTTCACGGCGCGGGTCGAAGCGTTGTAGGGGTCGATCTCGACGATGTAGCCATAGGTGCTGGCTTCGTTGCGGTAGTCGTCGGTCGCGGTGGCGCCGCTTGGGGTCACGTTGAAGCGGCTGAACTCGCCGTTTACTTCGCTCGGGTCGCCAGCCACCGACTCCCAGCGATAGTTGCCATTGCCGGTGCCCACGCCGATGCGCACCTGGTCTGCCGGACGGGCGCCACTTTTGTTGACGAAAATCCCTGGCCAGTTTTCTTCGCAGGTCAGGTAGGTGCCCCACGGGGTGTAGCCGTTACCGCAGTTGTTGTTGGTGCCGCGGGTCTGGGTGCCGGTAGTGGAGAACTTGGTCTTTACGTGGTCGGTGCCTTTCATCGGGCCCGCCAGGTCCATGACCGTGGCGGTGGTGAAACGACGGTTCAACGGGTCGTTTTCCATCACCTGCCAACGGCCGTTGACCTTGGTGATGCGCATCACGCCAGCGCCGTGGGCGTTGATCTCTTTGCGCACTTCTTCGACCGGACGCACACCGCCAACCAGGGTCGGGCCAGCCGGGTGCAGGGCTTGCGCGTCGATGTATTCGTGGTTGATCGCCAGCAGGCCGTCGGTGGAGCTGCCGTTGATAGGGAAGAAGTGCATGCCATCGTGGTGCATGCCCACCGAGTTGGCCTGGTCGGTGGAGGTGTTGCTGCCGTCGCTTTTCCACGGGGCTGCGTTGCTGTTCAACGGCGTGCCCCACGGGGCCAGGACGTGGGCGGTGTAGCCGGCAGCCACGGTGCAGGCATCGGTGAGGGAGCCGGGGATCGAGTTGAAGCCCAGCTTCAACGCAGGCTTGGTGGGCGTGGTCGGGGTGTCGTGGTCGGAGCCACCGCCGCTGTCGAAGCAGCCCGTCAGGCCGGTGCCGGCAATCATGGCGATCGCGGCGCCGAGTCCGCCACGTACCACACTGCGGCGGCTCAGGTAGGCAGTGAGTACCGATTCCATCGGCTCATTGAGGCTCAGGTTGCGATTCTGGTTGTCGCCAGTCTCTCGACTCATTTCATCAGGTCCTTTGTAGATCACGATTTTTGAAAGGAGCCCGAACTCTAAGAGCCGAATGTGATGATTCGCGGTCGGTTTTGTTAAAAATGTATTTAAGTGTATTTGTTTTATTTCCTTTTGTTACAAGGATGCCTATTTCACTCCTGTTAAAAAACTGACATTAAACCGTCATTAATTGACCCCCACTATGCCGCCCTTAAAGAAGAGATAGCCCTAGGGTGAGAGAACAATGGCTTCAATGGTGCGGCGCGATGTATTGGGATGGATGACGCTGGGCGCCTGTGCGCCGTGGCTGGCCGGCTGCTCTAGCCTGGGGGCTGCGGCGGGGCCTGCGGACAGCCAGCCGGTCGACCTGTTGTACATCGCCGACACCCTCGATGCGCGCCTGCCGGGTCGCCCGGTGGTCCCCGCCACACGCCTGGGCCCGGCGACACGGATCGGCCAGGCGCCGTGGATCACCGGGGCCAATGCACGTTTTCGCCAAGCCGATGGCAGCCAGTTGGATGGCCTGCTGGATGCCTCCTTGAGTGACAGCGTACAAACCGGTGGCTATGCGGTACTCGGCGCGGTGCTGCAACGCCTGCGTGATGAAGCCGGGCATGAGAATAGCCTGACCCTGGAAAACGGCCAGTGCTGGAACGGCAGCGGCCTGGCTTACCTGACCCGTGGCTTGTCCGGGGTCCAGGGCAGCCAGTTGCTGGGCAGCGAAGTACGGGTCAGCAGCGATGAACGCGTGCTGTGGCCCGAACAATGCCAGGGCCTGTATCAGCAATTCGGTCATCCGGTGCTCGGCGCCGGCCTGGCCAGCGCCAGTGCGCAACGCCTGGCCACCCCGGGAATGCAGGTGTTCCGCCGGGGGGGCGTGCGTATCGCCGTCGTCGGCATCACCGACCCTTATGCGCGGGACCAGCAAGGTTCCTTGAAGCAATGGTTGCACAGCCTGCAACCGGTGCTCACCCAAGCCCGTGAAGAAGCCGACCTGGTGGTGGCCCTGGCCGATGTCGGCACCGGGCCGGGGTTCTGGCTGGCGGAGCGCCTGGGCCAGGTGGACTTGATGTTGTGCGCCCGTGGCCAGGACCTGTGGCCGCAGCCGGTGGAGATCCTGCAGAGTTCCGGCAAACGTGTACCGGTGGTGCTGGGTGGGACCCGGGCCAGCGGCGCGTTTCGCATCCGTTGCCAGGCGCAGGCGGGGCAATGGCGGTTTGATGCACGCTTTTTTCCGGCCCAGGCCAGTGCGTTGGATGCCAGCGCCCAGGCCCATGCCCAGCGCCTGCAACCGCGCCTGCAACAACAACGCGCCGCCCACGCGGCCTGGCTCGACCAACCCCTGGCCAAGGCCCCGGAAAACCTCTGGCGCCGCGATGTGCGCGCCGGCAGTTGGGATCGCCTGTTGCACCAGGCCCTGGCCCGCGAGCCCAAGAGCGCGGTGCTGCTACCGGGCCTGCGTTATGACAGCCCCTTGGCGCGCGGCCAGATGATCACCCGCGAACACTTGATCAGCCTCAGTGCCAGTTACCCGGCGCCGGTGGTTGATGTACCGGCGCAGCAGGTGCGCCAGGTCCTGGAAAACGGCGCCGAGCAACTGTTTGGCGAGCCGCTGCTGCTGGATAACAGCCAGGACCTGCCGCGCTGGCTCGGCCAGCCCTGGCAAGTCACTTATAGCCCCGGCGGCAAAAGGGTCAGTGAGTTTGCCGAACCCGTAGGCACCTGCCGCACCTTTGGCCTGGGCTTTGCCGCCGATGCCGGGCAACCGTTGTGGCAACACCTGGAAGGCTGGTTGCGCGAGCAACCGGCAGATTGGCAACTGGCGCCGTTGCAATTGCCCGAAGTGCGTTACGTGCAAGGGCACCCAGGATGGCATCCACGGAGCCTGCTCAGTTGAACCGCGCAGGCAGCCTGCTCAACGTGCTGCTGGTTACGTTGTTGGCCTGGCTCGCGGCGCAATGCGTGTTGCAACTGTGGCACGGGATCGCCCGGCCGATCGTGCCAACTGCGGCTCCCGCACCGGTCGCCGACCTGTTGAGCAGCCACTGGACACCACGCCAAGCGCCCAGCGACGACCTGCCGTTGACCACGCTCAAGGTCGATTACCTGGGCAGCCTCAAGGCCACGCCGTTGCGCGCCACGGTGCTGGTCCTGCGCTTTGCGCAACAAGAACGCACGCTGACCCTGGGTCAGCGCCTGGCCCCGGGCATCGTCTTGCAGGACATCGATGAACGCGGGCTGATTTTCGACAATCAAGGGCAGCGCGAGCGCTTGCCATGGCCGACTGAGCGCCCGGTGATCGGCCTCAAGCGCAAGGAATGAACCGACGATGCACATGATCAATAAATGCCTGGGCCTGAGCGCATTGTGCCTGGCCTTGAGCGTGACCCCGGTCGGCGCCGAAGAAGCACCGGCCTTGTATGAAGTGAACTTCATCGATACCGAACTCACCGACTTTATCGACAGCGTATCGCGCATCACCAACACCACCTTCATCATCGACCCGCGGGTCAAGGGCAAGGTCACGGTGCGCAGCCTGGACATGCTCGGTAGCGAGGCGATCTACGACATCTTCCTCGCCCAGTTGCGCGCCCAGGGGTTTGCCGCCGTCAACCTGCCCAATGGCAGCGTGAAGATCGTGCCGGACCAGGCCGCACGCCTGGAGCCGGTGCCGGTGGAGTCAGCGCGCCAGGTGGCGCAAGCCAACGACGGCATGGCCACCCGGGTATTCAGCGTGCGCAACGCCGCCAGTGAACAGATGCTCAATATCCTCAAACCGCTGATCGACCCTCGCGTCGGGGTGATCAGCCCATACCCGTCGGCCAACCTGTTGGTGATCACCGATTGGCGCAGCAACCTCGACCGTATCGACGCGCTGTTGCAGCAACTCGACCAGGTCAGCCAGGAGCCCCTGGAAGTGCTGCCCCTGGTCAACGCCAGCGCCAACGACACCGCGCAATTGATGACCCGCTTGCTGGCCCGCGAGCAGGGCGCCGATGGCGCGCAGGTGGTGGCCGACCCGCGCAGCAACGCCTTGCTGGTGCGCGGCAGTGCCGACAGCCGCCAACGGGTGCGCGCGCTGCTCAAACAACTGGACCAGCCGCAAAATGCCTTGCGCCCGTCGAATACCGTGGTGATGTACCTGCGCCATGCCAACGCCGCCGAAGTGGTCAAGGTGCTGCGCGGCTTGAGCCAGGACACCCCCGGCGCCGGTGGCGAGGGCGTGGCCGGGGAAGGCGCGCCCAAGCAGATGGCGGCCAGCGCCTCGGGGATTCGCATGGAGTCGGAGGAGGGCACCAATGCCGTGGTGATGGTCGGCCCGGACAGCGAAATCGCCGCCTACCGCACCATCGTCGAACAGCTGGATATCCGCCGTGCCCAGGTGGTGGTGGAGGCGATCATCGCCGAAGTCTCCGACACCCGCGCCCAGGAACTGGGGGTGCAATGGTTGTTTTTGGGTGACTCGTTTGGCGGCGGCGCGGTGAACTTTACCAATGGCGGGACGAGCATCGCCGGCCTGGCGGGGGCCGCTGCCAGTGGTGACACGGCTGGCCTGGGCAAGCTGTTGGCCAATGTGCCCGGCGCCACCGCAGGCTTTGGCAAGCTCAACGGCGGCGGGCTGAACTTCCTTGCACTGCTCAATGCACTGAAAAGCGAAAGCGGCTTCAACCTGCTTTCGACCCCGACCCTGCTGACCCTGGACAACGCCGAAGCGTCGATCCTGGTGGGCCAGGAAGTGCCCTTTGTGACGGGCTCGGTGACGCAAAACAACACCAACCCCTACCAGACCATCGAGCGCAAGGAAGTGGGGATCAAGTTGCGGATCAAGCCGCAGATCAATATCGACAACACCGTACGCCTGGACATCGTGCAAGAGGTCTCGTCGATTGCCGAAAGCACAGGCGCCAGCGATGTGATCACCAACAAGCGCGAGATCAAGACCAAGGTCATGGTCGAAGACAACGGCCTGGTGGTGCTCGGTGGGCTGATCGGCGACGAGGCCAAGAACAGTGACCAGCGTGTGCCGTGGCTCGGCGATATCCCGGGGGTAGGGCGGCTGTTCCGCTCCAACGCCAGCCAGCGCACCAAGCAGAACCTGATGGTATTTATCCGCCCGCGGATCATGCGCGACGGCGAGACCCTGGCCCAACTGAGCAGCGAGAAGTACCGCAACCTCAAGGTAAATTCGAACCTGGCATTGCCCGCAATCTCCGATAACAACGCCTTGCTGCGCCTGTTCCCGGCCAGCCGCGAACGCCTGGACGAGGGCGTGTGGTGAGTACGTTGTTGCCTTATCGACTGGCGCGCCAGGCGGGTTTGGCACGGGCGCCGAGCCCGCAGGGCTGGACCTTGTGCCTGCGCGAGGATGTCGACACCGACGCCTTGCAGGAAGTGTTGCGGGTGCATGGCCTGCCGACACTGGTCGAGCACCTTGACCCGGCCCAGTACGAACTGCGCCTGGGCGCTTTGTACCAGGCTGGCGAGTCAGCCACGGCGGCGTTGATCGAAGGCATCGGCGAGCAGGTTGACCTCGACAGCCTGATCAACGAACTGCCGCGTATCGAAGACTTGCTGGAGAGCGATAACGAGGCGCCGGTGATCCGCTTGATCAACGGCCTGTTCGCCGAAGGCCTGCGCCTGCGGGCCTCGGATATCCATATTGAAACCTTCGAGCAGAGCCTGGTGGTGCGCCTGCGGGTCGATGGCCATCTGCGCGAGATCCTGCGCCCGCCACGGGCCTTGTCGGCGATGCTGGTGTCGCGGATCAAGGTCATGGCGCGTCTGGACATCGCCGAAAAACGCCAGCCCCAGGACGGCCGCATTACCCTGCGCTCCGCTGGGCGCGAGGTGGATATCCGCGTCTCGACCTTGCCCGGTATCCACGGCGAGCGCGTGGTGATGCGGGTGCTGGATAAACAGGCCAATCTGCTGGACCTGAATAACCTGGGGATGCCCGCCGAGGTGGAGCAGGCCCTGCGCGCCTGCCTGTCACGGCCCAACGGGATTCTGCTGAGCACCGGGCCCACCGGCTCGGGCAAGACCACCACACTGTATGCCAGCCTCAATGCGCTGAACGATGGCTCGTGCAACATCCTCACCGTCGAAGACCCGGTGGAATACGCGATCACCGGCATCGGCCAGACCGCGATCAACCCCCGTGCCGGCATGACCTTCGCCAGTGGCCTGCGGGCGATCCTGCGCCAGGACCCGGACGTGATCATGCTCGGCGAAATCCGTGACCAGGAGACCGCGCAAATCGCCGTGCAAGCCAGCCTCACCGGGCACTTGGTGCTGTCGACGCTGCACACCAACAGCGCGGTGGGCGCGGTCACCCGCTTGCGTGACATGGGCATCGAACCGTTCCTGATCGCCTCCAGCCTCAAGGGCGTCATGGCCCAGCGCCTGGTGCGCCGTTTGTG
The DNA here is from genome assembly GCF_001855215.1 of Pseudomonas sp. 06C 126. NCBI lineage: Bacteria > Pseudomonadati > Pseudomonadota > Gammaproteobacteria > Pseudomonadales > Pseudomonadaceae > Pseudomonas > Pseudomonas sp. 06C 126. The sequence continues at coordinate 7,865 of NZ_MIFU01000003.1, forward strand.
CCATTGCGCAACGCCTGCGCCATTGCAGGCCGCCGAGCGCCAGCTGTGGCCGGAACTGGCAACCCTCGAACAAAGCTTTCACCCCCAGGGCTGCGACGACTGCCAGGGCAGTGGCTACAACGGCCGGATCGGGCTCTACGAATTCATCACCCTGGATGCCGGCTTGATCAGCCTGCTGTACGACGGCGCCAGCGAAGCGGCCATGCACGAATACCTGGCCGACAAGCGCCAGAGCCTGACCGCCATGGCCACCGACTGCCTGCGCCGTGGCGACACCAGCCTGGAGCAGGTCCTGCGTGCGGTGCGCGACTGATGCCAACCTACCGCTACCAGGCGCTGGACCTGCGCGGCAATCGCCGCAAAGCCAGTATCCAGGCAGAAAGCGAGCGCCATGCCCGGCAACTGCTGCGCGAGCAAGGCCTGTTCGCCCGTGAACTGCAAGTGCAGGGCGCTAGCCTGTCGAGCCCGCGTGGGCAACGTTTGAACCATGGGCAACTGTGCGAATTGACCCGCCAGTTGGCCACGCTGTTGAGTGCCGGCATCCCACTGGTGGATGCCCTGGGCACCCTGGAACGCCAACTGGCAGAACCGGCGATCCGCAACCTGCTGGTGGCGGTGCGCGGCGCCCTTGGCGAAGGCTTGAGCCTGGCCCAGAGCCTGCGCCGCCAGGGTGGGCAGTTCAACACGCTGTATTGCGCGCTGGTCGAGGCCGGTGAGCGCTCGGGCAAATTGGCGCCGGTCCTGGAGCGCCTGGCCGAGCACCTGGAGCAAGTGCAAAAACAGCGGCACAAGGCGCGCACGGCGTTGATCTACCCGGCGGTGCTGATCCTCGTATCGCTAGCGGTGGTGATCGGCCTGATGACCTTTGTGGTGCCCAAGCTCACCGAGCAGTTCAGCCACACCGGGCAAAGCCTGCCGTTGATTACCCGGGTGCTGATCGGCGCCAGCGAAGGCCTGGTGATGCTGGGCCCGTGGTTGCTGGGGCTGGGTTTGCTGCTGGCGCTGGGTGCGCGGGTTTTACTGCGCCGGCCACTGTGGCGCTTGCGCCGTGACGGCCTGGCCCTGCGCCTGCCACGTATTGGCGTGCTCTTGTCGGTGCTGGAAAGCGCGCGGGTGTCGCGCAGCCTGGCGATTTTGCTCGGCAGTGGGGTGCCGTTGCTTGAATCCCTGGAGGTCGCCACCGCCACGGTCGGCAACCGGCAGATTCACCAAGCCCTGGAAACCGTGCGTGAGCAGGTCGAGGGCGGCGTGACCCTGTACCGCGCCCTCAGTGCCAGCGGGCACTTCCCGCCGATGCTGCTGAACATGGTCGCCAGCGGCGAGGCCAGCGGCACCTTGCCCGACATGCTGGAGCGGGTCGCCGACAACCAGGAACGTGGTTTTGCGCGCCAGGTCGACCTGCTGCTGGCGTTATTCGAACCCCTGATGATTCTGCTGATGGGCGCGGTGGTGCTGTTCATCGTGCTGGCGGTATTGCTGCCGATCATGCAGCTCAATCAGGGCCTTAGCCTTTGAACAGACAACCTGAAACTGGAGAACTTGAAATGGAAAAGCACGCCATGCCAGGCAATCGTGCGGTCAAGCGTCGCGAACGCGGTTTCACCCTGATGGAAATCATGGTGGTGATTTTTATCATCGGCCTGCTGATCGCGGTGGTCGCCCCCAGCGTGCTCGGTAGCCAGGACAAGGCCATGCGCCAGAAGGCCTTGGCTGACCTGGCGACCCTGGAGCAGGCGCTGGATATGTACCGCCTCGACAACCTGCGGTTCCCTACCTCCGAGCAGGGTTTGCAGGCCCTGGTCAGCAAACCGTCCCTGGAGCCGTTGCCTCGCAGCTGGCGCGCCGACGGCTATATCCGCCGGCTGCCCGAGGACCCGTGGGGCAACGCCTATGGCTACCGCACGCCAGGCCAGCATGGCCGGGTGGATCTCTTTTCCCTGGGGGCTGACGGCCAGCAAGGCGGTGAAGGCACCGATGCCGATATCGGTAACTGGGACCTCTAGGCATGCGGCGCAGTCGCGGGTTTTCGCTCCTGGAAATGCTGGTGGTGTTGTTGATCGTCGGTTTGTTCAGCGCCCTGGGCGTGGCCTTCCTCGATGCCGGTCAGGCGCCGATGCGCCAGGCCTTGGCCCAACTGGCCAACGAGGCGCGCAGCCAGGCCGCCCAGGCCCGGCATGCCGGGCAGTTGCTGGGCTTGCGCTGGAATGGCCGCAGCCCCGAGTTCGTGCGCTGGCAGGCTGGGCGGGGGGCGCCTGGGTGGCGGGTCGAACCCTCGCGCGGCGCGCCCTGGCCGGCCGGCCTGCAACCTGACTGGCCCGTGAGCAGCGAGCCCCAAGTGATGTTCACCCCATCGGGGCTGGCCCGCCCGGTGTCATTGACCTGGCGCTGGGCCGAGGGCCGCCAGCGCTGGCAATGGCAGGCCGACAACACCTTGCATATCGCGACCCTGCCATGAAGCGCCAACGAGGTTTTACCTTGCTCGAAGTCATGGTCGCCCTGGGGATTGCCGCCCTGATGGCGGTGATGGTCAGCCAGTTGCTGCGCCAGCGCATCGCTACCCACCAGGCCGTCGCGCAGCATCGCCTGGGCAGTTTGTGCGCGCGGGAGCTGGAGACGCGGTTTGGCGTGGAGCAGTACTGGCCGCAGATCAATGTGGTGAGCGGTCAGTTGCGGCAGGGGCTTGGCACCTGTCATTGGCAATTGACCCTGGGCAATACCGGGGTCAACCGCTTGCGTCGTGGTGAGTTGACGCTCTTTGCTGATCCCGAGCAGCGCCAGCCCCTGGGCCAATTCAGCCTGTTTCTGGTGCGCCCATGAAGGCCACGCAGCGCGGCTTGACCCTGGTGGAGTTGTTGGTGGCGATGGCCCTCACGGCGGTGGTCGGGGTGTTGCTGGCGGCTCTGGTCAATGGCTGGGTCAAGGTGCGTGAGCGCCTGGAGGAGCCCGGCGGCGAGCCCCAGGTACTGGAATTGTGCATGGCCCTGGAGCGCCGCTTCGATGCCCTGGTGTTGCGCCAGTTGTACGAGCAGCGCTTGCCCCTGGAATTGGCCTGGCTGGAGTGGCAGCCGAGCCTGGGGCAACTGCAGTGGGTGGCCCTGGCCGCATGGCCGCCCGCCGACGGCGCATCGCGCGTACAACGCCAGCGCCTGTTGTTCGATGCGCGCCAGCAGCGCCTCGAGCTGTGGGTCTCGGCCGACCTGTACGCGGCCAGCAAGCCCCGCTGGACGCTCAAGGAATCATTGGCGCCGGTCGCGCGCGCCACGTTCAGTTTTTATCAGGGCACGCGTTGGCTGGCCTTTCCTTCTACTGTTGCCGCCCAGCCCAATCGCGGCGTGCGGATCGAGTTCGAGCATCATGGAGCCCCTTATGTCTGTACCTTCGCCTTGCCCGATACCCAGCCGTGAGTGGGAGCACCGGTATGTTTGAGCGTCTGCGGGCCAAACCCCGGGAATGGTTGCTGATGCGTCCGCCAAGCCTCGCCGAAGGTCGTTGGCAGTGGCTGCACTACAGCGCGCAACGGGCTTGCTCAAGCGGCGCCTGGCCGCCACCGGCCGCACTGCTGCAACTGCCGGGCGCCTTGATTATCCCGGCGCTTGACTGCAGCCATTTCTGCCTGCCGGCACCGCCGGGTCTCAAGCGCCATGAGTGGCCGCAATTGTTTGAAGAGTACGCGCAGCAGCCCGCCGAAGCGTTACTGGTCAGTTGCCTGTCCCGTGAAGCTGGGCAGTTGGAGCTATTGGTGATGCAGCGCGAGCAGGTGCAGCAATGGCTGGCCGAGTGTGCCGCACTTGGCGTGCAAATTACCCACGGCTGGGCGGAGTTGCAGTTGCTGCCAGACGCCGAGCCGGGGCACGCGGTGCGTTGGCAGCGCGAACAACTGCTGTGCCTGAAGGCCCACTCCCGGCAATGGTTGGTGTGGCCGCAGGCGTTGGGTGAGCGCTTGCCCCAGGCCTGGCGCGACCTGCCTGCGCAGACGCTTGCGGGCGACTGGCCGTCGCGGCTGTCGCGCCTGGAACAATTGCCCAGTGTGCTGGAAGGCTCGCGGCCGACGCGTGTGCGCGCGCAGCGAGCGCCGATGATGAGCCGCTTGCAGCGCCACTTGCTGCTGGGATGCATGGTGTTGGCGGCCTGTTGGGGGGCGGTGTATCTGCTGCAGAGCGTGCGTCAGGTCGACGTGTGGAAAACCCAGGTCCGGGCGGTGGCCGGGCCCGCCAGCAACCCGCAACAGGCCCGTGCGGCGTTGGCGCGGGTGCAAGGCGCGGCGAACGAGTGGCAGGTGCGCCAGCAACAGATCGTGGCCCTGGAGCAGGGACTCTCGGCCTGGTTGCAACAGCAACCTGGCTGGTCGGTGACAAGTATGGCGTTTGACGGCAAGCATTGGCGCCTCGCCCTGCGCGGCAATGGCCCCCGGCCGGAGCCGACCCAATGGCAGGCCATTGCCCAACTCGCGAGTGCCCAATGGATGGATGAGGCACAGGGCGCTGGCGGGCAACTGCACCTGAGTTTTGATCTGGGAGAACAACCATGAACGCCCGGATGCAAGCGTACCTGACCCACTTCAACCAACTGCCGCCCAAGCGCCGCTATAGCCTGCTGGCCGGCTGGTCAACCGTTGTGCTGTTGCTGCTGGTGTTGCTGACGCGGCCGCTGTTGGCAGCCTGGCAGGACGCGCGCCAGTGGCAGGCACTGGCGCAGCAAGCCAGTGCGCTGCTACCGCCCGCAGCGTTTTCCAACGAGCAATGGCAGGCGCTGGCGGTGTCGCGCCAATGGGTGTTGACCCGTGTCGAACAGCAGGGCGAACGCTGGCAATTGCAAGGCGAGCTGCCCGGGCCCCAGGCCCTGCAACAACTGCTGCGCACCGTGCAGGAGCAGGGGGCACGGCCGCTGCAGTGGAGCCTTGAACAGGGGGGCGGCCAGAGGTATGCCTTTAGCCTGGAAGTGGCGGCGCGGCCATGAGTCGCGCGCTTATCACGTGGGCCGTTCTGGTGTTTGCCCTGACCTTGCTGCTGGAACTGCCAGCCAGCTTTGTCGCCCGCCAAATACCCTGGCCGGCGGGCTGGCAGCCCAGCGGTGTCGCGGGCAGCGTATGGCATGGCCGCGCGGCGCGGGTCGGCGCCCTGGGCCCGGTGGAGTGGCACCTACGGCCGTGGAAGGCGCAGGTGAACCTGGGCTTCCAACAGCGCATATGGGCGCTGTCGATCCAAGGCTGGCCATGGAAGTGGCAGGCGCAACTGGCACCGCGCGCGGTCAATGCCGTGCCGGCGCCGATGTTCGTGCTGGACGGTCGCTGGGAAGGTCGATTGCAGGTCAATGGCGCCGGGGCCAGTTGTCGTAACACTGAAGGCCAGTTGGTGGGGCACGACCTTGCGCTGTTGAGCCCGTGGCTGGTCAAGCTGGGCAACGCCCGGATCGAACTACAGTGCAGCGATGGCCTGCGGCTGCTGGCGGATGTGCAATTAGCGGCCGAGCACCATTTCAAGGTCCAGGCCGCCGCAAAGCGGTTGCAGGTGGATGGGCAGGTCGAGCCGGGAGCCGCCGTGACCCCGCTGCTGGTGCAGGCGCGCTGGCTGCAACCGGCCGCGCAAAGCTTCAATAAGGTGCTGGGTAAACCCTGATCGTTCGATGGATCGCGAAATAGTGTCTATCTTCTATGGGCAGGCAGTCGCGCAGCTGTGTGTGCGTGGTGTGGTTTTCGGTGCGGGTTGTCAGGGCGCCTTGGCGCCTGGAGCGCTATGGAAAAGCTCAACGTTGATCCGAAGTCGTCGCTGGAAGGCAAAGTTTCCAATCTCTCTACCGCACGGGCTTATCTGCTCGCCTGTTCGCTGCTGTTACTGGCCATGTTTCTGTTGGTCGGGGTGCTGCTGGTTTCGATTGCCGATCACCTGAATCACGATGCTGGCGAGCACAGCCGGATCGATATCGAAAACGCCTTGCTGTCTGTCGAGCGGGTTGCCGGCGCTACGGTCAAGGACTATGCATTTTGGGGGGACGCCTACACCCACCTGCATCAGCAGGTGGATGTGGATTGGGCGTTTGTCCGCCAGAACCTTGGCTCGACGCTATTTGCCGACTTGGGCTTCCAGGGGGTCTTTGTTGTCGATCCTGCTGGCCGGACGGTGTATTCGGTGATTGATGGCCAGTTGCAGACCGTGGCAGTGCAGGACTGGTTGCACATCCCGATCGAGCCACTGCTGGCCCAGGCCAGGGAGGCCGCCGTCAACAGCCAATCGGTGAGCCGGCTGATACAGGCAGACGGGACGCCCGCCGTGATGGCCGCTGCGGCGCTGACGCCGGGCACCGACCCCGACGTGAAAGCCGACAGTGGGCCCGCCTCTGTGTTGATCTTCATTGCCAAGCTCACGCCGCAACGTCTGGCCGCGTTGGGCGAGGACTTTGGCGTGCAAGGCCTGCGGGTCGTCCCGCCTGGCGGGGCGCCGGCCGGCGTCCCGAGCCTGAGCCTCAGGGACAATGCCGGCATGGTGCAATGGGACTCGGATGACCCGGGGCACCAGTTGCTGGTGCTGGTCGTGCCCCTGGTCACGGTCGCCGGGCTGATCTTCGCCCTGATGGCCTGGGTGATCCAGCGCCGCAGCACCGCCGCCGCGCGGATCATGGACAGCAACTACGCCACCTTGCAAGCCAGTCGTGCCGCGCTGTTGGTCAGCGAGGCGCGTTTTCGCGATGTGGCCGAGGCGGCATCCGATTGGATCTGGGAGTTGGACACCCATTTGCGCTTCACCTACCTGTCGGAGCGTTTCGATATGATCACCGGCCTCAAGGGCGCCAACTGCCTGGGGCTGGCAGCGGATGACCTATTGGCCTCGGATCAGGGCCTGCTGTCCAGCTGGTTCAAGGACCACGCCCATCGCCCGAATGCCATCGTGCAATGCAACTACCTGTCGGGTGACGGCGAGCCACGGATCTGCCGGTTGTCGGTGCGCGAGATACCGGGGCAGGGTTATCGGGGCACTGCCAGTGACATCACCGAAGAGGTACAGGCCCGGCGACGCATTGAATACCTGTCGCAACACGATGCCTTGACGGGGCTGGCCAACCGCTCGCGCATGCAGGAATTCCTCGAGGGCAAGCTCAAGGCGGTGCCGACCCTGGAACGGCCATTGGTGATGCTCAGTATCGATCTCGATCGCTTCAAACCGGTCAATGACCTGCTGGGGCACGCGGCCGGCGATGACGTACTCAACCAGGTGTCGCGGCGCTTGCAGGGCTGCCTGCGCGGTGACGACCTGGTTGCGCGCATTGGCGGCGACGAGTTTATGTTGGTGGTGGCGGGCATGAGTTCGCCGTTGGAAGTAGAAGGCCTGTGTCGGCGCCTGATCGACTGTATCGAGCAGCCGTTTTATATCACTGAACATGAAGTATTCATCAGCGCCAGCATTGGTATTGCCATGGCGCCGGTGGATGCGACCCTGGCCGAAGACCTGCTGCGCTATGCCGATATTGCGCTCTACGAAGCCAAGGAAAGCGGGCGCAATACCTGGCGTTTTTATGCGGGCGATATGAACGCGCGGATCATTGAGCGGCGCCAGCTTGAAGCGGATTTGCGCCATGCCATCAAGAACGGTGAGCTGCGCCTGGATTTCCAGCCGCGCTACCGCATCGAAGGCAAGCGCCTGGCCGGCGCCGAGGCCTTGGTGCGTTGGGAACATCCGCGGCGCGGGCTGCTGGGCCCTGACGTGTTTATCCCCATTGCCGAAGAAACCGGGTTGATCCTGCCGTTGAGCAATTGGGTACTGCACGCGGCCTGTCAGGCGGCCGCTGGCTGGCCTGAGGATGTGATGATTTCGGTCAACCTGTCCTCTACCGAGTTCCAGCGCGGACACCTGGTGGCGCGGGTCAAAGCAGTGCTGGTCGAGACGGGTTTGAACCCGGCGCGACTGGAGCTGGAGTTGACCGAAAGTGTGATGCTCAACGACGAGAAAATCGCCTTGGACACCATGCAAGGCCTCAAGGCCCTGGGCGTGCGCTTGCTGATGGATGACTTTGGCACCGGCTATTCATCGTTGAGTTATCTGCGCTCATTCCCCTTCGACGGGCTGAAGATCGACCGCAGTTTTGTCGGTGGGCTGACCGCCAGCGGCGGCGATCAGTCGATCATCCAGGCGATTGTCGGCCTGGGCCGCGCGCTCTCGCTGACGGTGACCGCCGAAGGCGTGGAAACCCTCGACCAGCTCAAGGCACTGAAGGATGTGCAGTGCGATGAGGCGCAGGGCTTCTACCTCAGCGTGCCGGTGAATGCCCAGGCGATCAGTGCGTTGATCACGGGCCGGAATGATTAGCAGCGCCTTACCACGCTTGCGCTGACCCTATATAGATAATATGTTAACAATATAACTATAAATGGTCTGTGGGAGGGGGTATGCCTGCCTTGTTGAACCCTTGCGTTGAGTTCGCCAACTGGAATCGTGACTTGCGTGCGGTATGCGGCAATTTCAGCACCGCGCGCTCAGATCGACACAGCCTGTTTATCGGCAGCGTCCATGGCCAGGATGTGTGTGGCCTTGAGTTGGCCCATATCCGCACCAATGCCGGGCTGATCAGCCGCGATCACACCCACGGCGATGGCGACGATGACCGCCACTGCTTTCTGATCCTGCAGGGCAGCGGGCACCAGCGCATCCGTCAGCAGCACCGGGTGATCGAACTGGGGCCGGACGATATCGCCCTGGTGGACTCGGCCCAGGCCTTCGAGATCGAGCCCCAGGGGCTGGTGCAGAATACCTCGGTGCACCTGTCACGCGCCGAGGTTACCCGCCAGTTCGGCCAGCAGCGCTTGTTTGGCAAGCTGGCGCGCAATAGCGTCGCCACCCATATGATTCGTGCACTGGTGCGCTCCCTGGAGGATGCGCAACTGAGTGACGGCTATGGCGGCGAGAACGATGGCCCGGCCGTGGAGCAAGCCATGATCGGCCTGGCGGCTGCCGGCCTGGACGCGCGTGCCGAGGGCCAGCCGGGTTTTGCCTGCGTGGGGCAGGACGATATCTACGGCCTGGCCACGCGCCTGGTGGAAGCTTCCCTGCAAGAAACCGACCTTGGCCCCGAGTACCTGGCGCGGCACCTGAATGTCTCGGTGCGCCAGCTATACCGGCTGTTCGAGCAACGTCATGAAAGCATCGCGCGTTATATCCAGCAGCGCCGTCTGGAACGGGTGGCACAGGACCTGCGCGCTCGGGATTTGCGGCATGAGTCGATCACCCAGATCGCCTTCAAATGGGGCTTTGTCGACGCGGCGCATTTCAGTCGGGCCTTCAAGCGGCACTTCCAACATGCGCCCCGGGACTTTCGCCAGCAGCCGGTTTAGGCAGCGCTTTGGCAGGGAATGCCAAGGGCTTTGGCAGCCTCAGTCAAGTGGTCGCGCGTGGCAGGCCCTCTAATAGCGTGGCCAGAACCGATTAATGTTGGAGAACAATAACAATGAATACACGGAGCCTGCTGTTGGGCACGCCTCTGCTGATGGCCGCGTGCGCTTCGCTCGCCTTGGCCGGGCCGGCCCAGGTCGATGGGGCGCGAATCATCGCCGCCGACCAGGAGCCCGGTAACTGGATGAGCCACGGCCGCACCTACGATGAGCAACGCTACAGCCCCCTGGACCGCGTGAATGCCGGCAACGTCGGCCAGTTGGGCATGGCCTGGACCACCAAGCTGGATATCGACAGCGGCACCGAAGCCACGCCGCTGGTGGTCGACGGGGTGATGTACACCACGGGCGCCTTCAGCATCGTCTATGCGATCAATGCGGCCACCGGCGAGTTGCTGTGGAAATACGACCCGAAAGTGCCCGCCGAAAACCTCAGCCAGGGCTGCTGCGGCCCGGTCAATCGCGGCGTGGCGGTGTGGCAGGGCAAAGTCTACGTGGGCAGTTTTGATGGGCGCCTGATTGCGCTGGATGCGGGCACTGGCCAGCCGGTGTGGAGCGTGGACACGATCATTGACCGCAGCAAAAGCTACTCCATCACCGGTGCGCCACGCATCGTCAAGGGCAAGGTGTTGATCGGCAACGGCGGCGCCGAATTCGGAGTGCGCGGTTACGTCACCGCCTACGATGCCGACACCGGCAAGCAAGTGTGGCGCTTCTACACCGTGCCGGGCGACCCCAAGCTGCCAGCGGAAAACGCCGCGATGGCCAAGGCCATGAAAACCTGGGATGGCGACGGCTGGGTCAAGTGGGGCGGCGGTGGCACCGTGTGGGACTCGATGGCCTACGACCCGCAACTGGACCTGCTCTACGTGGGCACCGGCAACGGCTCGCCGTGGAATTACCGGTTCCGCAGCAATGGCAAGGGCGACAACCTGTATGTGTCGTCGATCCTCGCGCTGCGCCCGGACACCGGCGAATACGTCTGGCACTACCAGGTCACGCCACAGGACCAGTGGGACTTCACCGCGACCCAGCACATGATCCTCGCCGATATCAAGATTGATGGCAGCGTGCGCAAGGTGATCATGCAGGCGCCGAAAAACGGCTTCTTCTACGTCCTTGATCGCACCAACGGCAAACTGCTGTCAGCGAACAACTTCGTGCCAGTGAACTGGGCCAGTGGCATCGACCTGCAGACCGGGCGGCCGATCCTCACCGGCGCGGCGGACTATTCCAAGGAGCCGAAGGTGGTGCAGCCGAGTTTCCTCGGTGGGCACAATTGGCACCCCATGTCCTACAGCCCGAAGACCGGCTACGTGTACATACCGGCGCAGTACACCCTGGCCGAATTGAAGGCGGCCAAGGCCCCGCAGTTCCTGCCGAACAAGTCGGTGGTCAACTTTGGCCTGGATGTGCCGGACCTGCCGGAAGACCCGAAAGTGCTCAACCAGATCCGTGATGCCTGGAGCGGTGAGTTGATCGCCTGGGACCCGGTGACGCAGAAAGCCGCGTGGAAACAACCCTACGTCAGTGCCGGCAACGGCGGCACCCTCGCCACCGCCGGCAATCTGGTGTTCCAGGGCACCGCCGACGGGCGGGTGGTGGCCTACCGTGCCGACACCGGCAAGCCACTGTGGGAGCACCGGGCCAATTCCGGCGTGATGGCGGGGCCGGTCACTTATACGGTCAACGGCGAGCAGTACGTGGCGTTTTCGGTGGGGTGGGGCGGGATCCTGCCGCTGTTGACCGGACCGCTGACCAACAAGGGCAAGGTACGGGCCGAGTCGCGGGTGATTGCCTTCAAGCTCGGCGCCACCGGCGAGCTGCCACCGCCCAAGGCTGCGCCTGTGCTGCCGACCACTCGCCAAGTACTCACGGCGACACCCGGGCAACTGGCCCAGGCGCGTGACATGTTCAACGGCCTGTGCGCCGGTTGCCATGGCTTGAACGCGATCAGCGGTGGGGTGGTGCCAGACCTGCGCTATCTGGACGACAACAAGCACGCGGCATTTCCAGCCTATGTCAGCGGTGCGTTGATCAATAAAGGCATGCCCAACTTCTCTGACATTCTGCAGCGCGAAGACATGGAGCTGCTGCGCCAATACCTGGTCAAGCGGACCCAGGACTTGCAGGCCGATCTCAAGACGCACCACTGACCCCTCGTTGAAACCTGCGCCTGGCGACTTCCCATGGAGTCGTCATGGCGAAGCTTTGCCTCCAATAACAATAAGATGGACTCGCCATGAAAACACTGAGCACGTTGACCCTCGGCACACTTTTCGCCAGCCTGGCGCCTTTGGCCCATGCCGACGTCAAACCCGACCCCGGCGACTACACGGCCTTGCCCCAGGGCACCGATGTGGTGGTGCTGTACCAGCAGAACCCGCGGGGCGACAAGGTCTACTCCGGCGGCAAGAAAGTCGCCGACAACCTTGACCTGGACATGACCGTTGGCGTGTTGCGCCTGATCCACTTCACCGAGTTCTTCAACACCGGGCTGACCTGGGATCCGCAGATCGTCATTCCTTTCGGCTACCAGAAGATCGGTGCCAGCGACAGCAAGAACTCGGGGTTGGGCGACATCACGTTTGGCGGCACGGTGTGGACCATTGCGGATCTGGCCAACAACGAGCATCTGGGGTGGTCGGCGTTTGTCACCGCGCCCACGGGCAGCGACAAGAACCAGGGGTTTGCCCTGAGCAGCAACCGCTGGGCCGTGGATTTCCAGGTGGGTTATATCAAGGGGCTGACCGACAAAATCACCTGGGATGTGATTGCCGAGACGGAGTTCTACGGCGAACAGCGCGCCACCGATGCCAAGAAAGATCCGCTGCTGCAACTGCACAACCACCTGCGCTACAACTTCACCCCAGAGACTTACGCGGCGGTCTCCTATCGCCACAATTGGGGCGCCCGCGAGACGCTGGACCATGAAACCCTGGCCACCAGCCGCAGTAATGGCACGGTGGGTTTTACCGTGGCCACGATGCTGGGCAAACAGGTGCAGTTATTGGGGCAACTGATGCATGACACATCAGTGCGTGAAGGGGTGAAGATCGATAATTCGCTGCAGTTTCGCCTGGCGTATTTCTACTGACCCGAAGGCGCCGGTTTGCCGGCGATGGCGCCCGAAAGGGCGCCTGAGTTCCTCACTGCTGGGACAGAATGCACTCCAGCAATCCAGGAAACCGCACGGCCAATACATCGGCCCGCAAGGAGTTCATATGGGTGGTGCCAACGCTGCGCGTATGCACCAGCCCCGCATCCCGTAAAACCCGGAAGTGGTGGGACATGCTGGACTTTGGACGCCCGCCGTCCAACTCGCCACAACTGGCTTCTTCCACCCCGGCCAGGCAACGCACGATGTCCAGGCGCACGGGGTCGCTCAACGCGTAGAGCAGGCGTTCGAGGGTCAATTCTTCAGAGGAGGGATGTTTAAAGGCTCGCATGAAACGAATGATAACAGGGCTAGCATTGATTACCATAGTTCGATTAAGATCGAACTATCGAATCAAACGTTACCCTCGTTTCAGGAGCATTCCCATGGCTGCATTGTTCGAACCCTTTACGCTCAAAGACGTTACGTTGCGCAATCGCATCGCTATTCCGCCGATGTGCCAGTACATGGCCGAAGACGGCATGGTCAATGACTGGCACCACGTCCACCTCGCCAGCCTGGCCCGTGGGGGCGCCGGCCTGGTGGTGGTCGAGGCGACCGCCGTGGCCCCTGAAGGCCGGATCACTCCCGGTTGTACCGGTATCTGGAGCGATGCCCATGCGCAAGCCTTCGTACCCATGGTGCAAGCGATCAAGGCAGCAGGCTCGGTGCCCGGCATCCAGATCGCCCACGCCGGGCGCAAGGCCAGTTCCAACCGCCCATGGGAAGGCGACGACCATATCCCCGCCGGCGACGCCCGAGGCTGGCAAACCCTGGCACCCTCGGCGATCGCGTTTGGTGCGAACCTGCCGAAAGTCCCCCAGGCCATGACCCTGGAAGATATCGCCCGGGTACAGCAGGACTTTGTCGATGCCGCACGCCGTGCCCGCGACGCTGGCTTTGAGTGGATCGAACTGCATTTCGCCCACGGTTACCTGGGCCAGAGCTTCTTCTCCGAACACTCCAACCAGCGCACCGATGCCTACGGTGGCAGCTTCGACAACCGCAGCCGCTTCCTCCTGGAAACCCTGGCCGCCGTGCGTGAAGTCTGGCCGGAAAACCTGCCGCTGACCGCGCGTTTCGGTGTTATCGAATATGACGGGCGTGACGAACAGACCCTGGAGGAATCCATTGAACTGGCCCGTCGCTTCAAGGACGGCGGTTTGGATTTGTTGAGCGTGAGTGTTGGCTTCACCATCCCCGACACCAATATCCCTTGGGGCCCGGCGTTCATGGGGCCGATTGCCGAGCGTGTACGTCGTGAAGCCGCTCTGCCGGTCACCTCGGCCTGGGGTTTCGGCACGCCGCAACTGGCCGAAGGGGCACTGCAGGCCGGTCATCTGGACCTGGTTTCCGTGGGCCGCGCACACCTGGCCGACCCGCACTGGGCGTACTTCGCCGCCAAGGAACTGGGCGTGGACAAGGCCTCCTGGACCCTGCCGGCGCCTTATGCGCATTGGCTTGAGCGCTATCGCTGAGGCACACGACGCTATCGCAGGCAAGCCAGCTCCCACAGTGATCCCGTTCCAACCCGGTCAAGTGTGGGAGCGGGCTTGCCCGCGATAGTGGTGGTTCAGGCGCTACTTTTCCGGCAGGTACACACAGCTATCGCAGGCAAGCAGCGCCCATTGGATCTTGTTCCACCTCGGCCGAGCCGTCGCAGTTTCTGCGGCGGCTTTTTTGTGGGCCATGGAAAGTACAATCTTCCATTTGGAACGTGCATTTTGCGCTGCGACCAAGCGCCACATACTGGTCGCGTCATTACGAACGTTCCCGGTTGTTTTATCCTGCCTTTGGCTTGAACAGGGCGCAGACGCACCAGGAATGGGGATATCCAATAATAAAGAGACAACCCATGAAAAAGCCAAACCCTCTGCTCGAAGACCTCAAGTCAGTCCTGCCCACCATTGCTGCCAATGCCTTCGCCGCCGAGCAAGACCGTAGCGTGCCTGCCGAGAACATCGCGTTGCTCAAGGGCATCGGCATGCACCGCGCGTTCTTGCCGAAGAAATACGGCGGCATGGAAATCTCCTTGCCGCAATTTGCCCAGTGCATCGCCCTGTTGGCGGGCTCGTGCGCAAGTACCGCTTGGGCCATGAGCCTGCTGTGTACTCACAGCCATCAGATGGCAATGTTCCCGTCAAAGCTGCAGGACGAGGTCTGGGGCACTGACCCGGACGCCACCGCCAGCAGCAGCATCGCGCCGTTCGGGCGTACCGAAGAAGTGCCCGGTGGCGTGACCTTCAGCGGCGAGATGGGCTGGAGCTCAGGCTGCGATCATGCCGAATGGGCGATCATGGGCTTTCGCCGCAAAAACGCCGAAGGCACCCAGGATTATTGCTTCGCCGTGCTGCCGCGCAGTGACTACACGATTCGTGACGACTGGTTTGCCGTGGGCATGCGCGGCAGTGGCAGCAAGACCTTGATCGTCGACCAGGCCTTCGTCCCCGAGCACCGCATCCAGAAGGCCAAGGACATGATGGAAGGCAAGTCGGCGGGCTTTGGCCTGTACCCCGACAGCAAGATTTTCTTCGCGCCATACCGTCCGTATTTTGCCAGCGGCTTCTCCACCGTCAGCTTGGGGATTGCCGAGCGTATGCTCGACGTGTTCCGTGAAAAAACCAAAAACCGCGTACGAGCCTACACCGGTGCGGCAGTCGGCGCTGCGACACCGGCGCTGATGCGCCTGGCTGAATCCACCCACCAGGTGGCCGCCGCGCGGGCGTTGCTGGAAAAGAGCTGGGACGACATCGCCGAGCACAGCGAACGCCATGAATACCCCAGCCGCGGCACCCTGGCGTTCTGGCGGACCAACCAGGGCTACGCCACCAAAATGTGCATCCAGGCGGTGGATCGCTTGATGGAAGCGGCGGGCGGCGGCGCCTGGTTTGAAACCAACGAGCTGCAACGTCTGTTCCGCGACGCTCACCTCACTGGGGCGCATGCCTATACCGACTACGACGTTTGCGCACAGATCCTGGGGCGTGAACTGATGGGCCTGGAGCCGGACCCGGCAATGGTCTGACCCACCACTCTTTACCTATAAGAACAATCAGGGCAGGGCCATCGGCCTGCCCGGGAGCCTTGCATGTCTACTGAAAACCCAAGCACCGCATTCGATACCCGCGCATTTCGCCGCGCCCTGGGCAATTTCGCCACCGGTGTCACGGTGGTGACCGCAGCTGATGCCCACGGGCGCAAGGTCGGGGTGACCGCCAACAGCTTCAACTCGGTGTCCCTGGACCCGCCGCTGATCCTGTGGAGCATCGACAAACGCTCGACCAGCCATGCAGTGTTCGAGACGGCCAGCCACTTTGCGGTGAACGTGCTGGCCGCCGATCAGATCGACCTGTCCAACAACTTCGCCCGGCCCAAGGAAGACCGGTTTGCCGAAGTCGAGTACCAGGCCGGCGAGGGCGGGGCACCGATTCTGGCCGACTGCTCGGCACGTTTTGAGTGTGAGAAGTTCCAGCAGGTCGACGGGGGGGACCACTGGATCATGATTGGCAAAGTGGTTGCCTTCGACGACTGCGGTCGTTCGCCATTGCTGTATCACCAGGGCGCCTATTCCATGGTGCTGCCGCACACCCGCATGACCCAGCGCGAGGAAGGCCAGCCACCGAGCAGCCATTTCCAGGGCCGCCTGAGCCATAACCTGTACTACCTGATGACCCAGGCGCTGCGGGCCTATCAGGCCAGCTACCAACCGCGTCAATTATCTACGGGCCTGCGCACCAGCGAAGCCCGGATGCTGATGGTGCTGGAGAACGACGCCGGCCTGAGCCTGGCCGAGCTGCAGCGCGAAGTAGCAATGCCGGCGCGCGAGATCGAAGAGGCGGTCAACAACCTCAAGCGCAAGGCCTTGGTACGCGATGATCAGGAGCGGGTCAAACTGACCACCAAGGGCATCGACGAAACCGAGTCGTTGTGGACCATCGCCCGTGAGCAGCAGGACAAGGTCTTCAGCCAATTCAGCGATGAACAGTTGGAGACCTTCAAGACCGTGCTCAAGGCGGTGATCCAGCATTGATAATGACGATAAAGTCGTAGCCTATCCCTTGTAGGAGCGGGCTTGCCCGCGATAGCGGTGGGTCAGGTACACCACAATCGCGGGCAAGCTCGCTCCCACAGGAATATGCGCTTGGCCGGCTGGTTGCCACCGCGATCAGATAAAGTCGAACAGAACCTGGGCAGGCAACCGGGATTTTGCCAGGCGGGCGTTGAAGTCTTCGTTGCTGCGATATCCCAGGCTTACCACCACTGAACTGGTAAACCCGCGCTCACGCAAACCCAGTTCGATATCCAACACCTTGCTGTCGAAACCTTCCATGGGCGTGGCATCAAGGTCCAGGGCTGCAGCCCCCAGCAACAGGGTGCCCAGGGCCAGATAAGTTTGTTTCTCCATCCAGTGCTGGACGTCCTTGAGGTCATAGCGATGCAAGTTGACAAAATTGTGCCGCCCTCTGTCCTGGCCTGCCTTGGCTTGCTCGTCGTGAAAGCGTCCATCGCTGGCCTCTTGGCTGAGCAGGGCCTGCAGGTACTCCTCGGTCATCTGGGTTCGGGTACACAGCACCAGCACATGGGAGGCGTCGAGGATTTTTGCCTGGTTGAAGCCAAAGGCACCTTCGGCACTTTTGGCAATACGTGCTTTGGCATGCTCACTTTCTGCGACCACAAAGTGCCAGGGTTGCGAGTTGACCGACGAGGGGCTGTTGCGCAGTTGCTCCAGCAACGGCTCCAGGGTGGCTTTGGGAATCTTGCGTGAAGCATCGAAGAGTTTGGCGGTGTAACGGCGTTTGGAAAGTGTGACCATGTCCATCATTGAGTCCCCGTTCTTGGTTAGTTGAAGCCTTGGGTGCGTTGCCGCAGGTGCGCGGCGCGGATGTCCCGTCCAGCCCTTTGGTGGGGGATGGACGGGGCCGCTTTTTCAGAAATCTTCAAATACGTTTAAAGACGCGCCTGTTCAGGCCAGCGGTGCCAACCAGCGGCGCAACGTTTCCGGGTGCCTTGCCAGCCAGTCGCTTGCCGCTTCGTCAGCCGACTGTTCGCCGCGATTGAAGGCGTCGTCGAGCTCGGCAACGATGGCGTTCGACAGGCGAATGTTGTCCAGCACCTGGATCTCGGCGGTTGTCAGTAGCGCCAGGCGATCCTCGCGAGCCAGCAGCACGGCCCGGTCGACGCTGCCGAGCAAACCCTTGGGGTCGCTGAGGTCGCGGATGCGATAGCGGTGATGCAGGAACTGCGGATGCCACAGCGGCACGACGCCCCAGCGCTGCTGGCGGTACAGGGCTTCAAAGGCGTCAATGCAGTCATCCTGGGAGCCTGTGCGGAACTGGTACCCGGCGCGGTTCAAGCCGTACTCATCCATGATCTTCAACGAGAACCGGGTAATCCCGGCCCCAGGTCCGATGCCCTGGATCAGCAGGTGCATCCGGGCGCGCACGGCTGGCTTGAGCAGGTCCTCAATGGAGGCCACCTCCTGTTCGTTCACGTAGTCAGGTACACCCCACAATGCATAGGGCTCGTAATGCAGGCCCAGTTCACGGGTGGGCGTCACCGCATCGACGGTCTGCTTGTAGATGCCGTGGCTGAACGGAATCCAGGCCGAGGCAATCATGTCGATCGCGCCTTCGCGCAATCGCTTGAAGTTGTCCTCGTGCAGGGCATATTGGCGCTCCACGGTCAGGCCCATGTGCTGCATGACCTGGGCGACTACCGCGGCCGTGGCGCGGTGGAACGACAGGTCCGTGACACCCAGCCGTACCCGCCGTGAGCCGCTGGCGATATTGGCCCGGGCGAAGTCTTGATGGGTCACAGGCAGCTTTTTACCCGGACGCCTTGGTGTGGTTTTACCCATGGTTGTTCCTTCACGATGATTGAGCGGCGTGGGACGCATGAACAGGACAGATCCGTGGCCTAGCGCGTGGGCGCCGGCGCTGCATCAATCTTCACCCGCAGCAGGCTGTAGGGTTTCTGGCGCAGATCCTTGCCCGCGTGAAAAATGCCCTGGCGATGCAGCTGGTTGGCCATGAAGTACAGGTAGCCATCCGGTCCGATGGACAGGGTGTCAGGCCAAAGCACGCGCGGGTCGTGGACGATGGTTTGCCACTGCCCATCTGCCAGGCGTTTGCGCACGCTGTTGTGTTCGTAGTCGCCGGCATACAGGGCGCCGGCGGCGTCGGCTTCGAGGCCATCGGAGGCGCCTTTTTCCCCGAGGTCCTTGACCGCCATATCGAGCCGCGCTTCGCTGACCGAAGGATCACGCAGCAGCGCAGTTGGCACCGAGTACAGATGGCGGCTGGACAGCGGGCAGAAGTACAGCGTCTGGCCGTCAGCCGACAGGGCGATGCCATCGGAGGCAACCGCAAATGGCCGGGTGCTGCCGTCGGCGTTGCGCACCTGCAAGACCTGGCCTTCGACCTTGGGCACGAAGTTGGGGTCTACCGAGGTCGACGGGGCGCCACTGAGTCGGCGTATGGCGGTGCCGCTGGCAATGTCCATGACGATGATCGCCCCCGGACCGCTGAGGGAGGAGTCGGTGATATAGATCACACCTTCATCGCCCACCCGGAAATCAAAGCGCATGTCATTGACGTAGGTGCTGGGCAGCATCACGTTTTTCGGGAAGACCAGAGTCTTGACCACTTTATTGCTGGCCAGATCGACGGCCACCAGCTTGGCGCCGCCCGGCGTTGGTGATGCGAAGCCGGGGGCGGCGGTATCCAATATCCAGATACGCCCGCGACCATCGGCCACCACACTCTGTACGCTGATAAAACCCTTGGCCGGGTCCTTCGGGTCGGCCTGGTTCAGGGCCAGGTCAGGGTAGGGCACGACCTTGCCTTCACGCAGCTCACCGACGGTAAACGGCACGGCATCGCCCCAACGTGGAAAGTTGACAAAAATCCGCCCGTTCTCGGCAACGCTGACGCCAGTGGGCATGGCGTCGTGGAAAGCGAATACCTGCTCGATGGCGCCAACGGTTTGTTCGCTGGGCAACGGCAGGCTCTGGGCTGCATGGCTGTTGCTGGCAATCGTCAAGGCCAGGATCGACCAGATAAAGCGGTGCTTGAGGTGCATGAAAAACTCCGGGAATCAGCAGGCAAAGGCGCGTTGCGGCTTATGGTGTGCGTTCCCGGCGTATGGAAAAACCCACTAATGGCGCTAACAGTTTCATCGCAATCGAGAAAGTGCACGGCGCTTGCGCGTTGCTCTGCCGCTGTTCGCCAGCCAACAGTCAATCAACAGTTTGCTGGTTTCCCCAGGTGTGAAATGTTCACGGGGCCCTCTGAATGCGCGGTTTTATTGGGCTTTTCAATCTTGGCGCAACATCTGCAACGGGGCAGGTCTGGCTACTGAAGAACGCGGAGCACGGACCACCGCACGCGCATTCCAACGAGAGGAGCAGTCCCCTATGAGCGTGCATACACTCAAACCAGCGCAGGATGTGAACTGGCCCGCCGAGTGGGTCGCCGGCTTGCCCGAGGCCTTGGAGCAATTGCAGCACTGGGCCCAGTTCCGCCCGTTGCACTGTGCGTTGCGCCACAAGCGTCATGGCCGGTGGTATGCCTGGCGCTGGATCGACGCCTTGCGTGATGTCGAACGCCTGGCCGATGGTTTGCGCCAGCACGGGTTTGGCCAATACTCGCGGCTGCTGGTGAGTGGGGCCTTTGAGCCCAATCTGTTGCTGCTGGCCCTGGCGGCCGAGGCCACTGGCGGGCAGGTGTTGACGCTGGCTGACACCCTTGAGCCCAGTGCGCTGCAGGGGCAAATCTGGCGGCTGCGCCCAACCCATGCGTATGTCCCGGACTGCCAGCAGCTGCAGCATTGGCTCACGGTCGTGGGCAGCAGCGCCGTACCGCAGGTATTGATCAGCGACCAGCAGGTACCGGGTAGTGAGGTGGTCGCCTTCACTCGATTGCTCGGCCCGGCGGAGCCGCTGCAGCGCCTGAATCGCTGGTGGCAACCCGCCGGCGAAACCGCGTTATGGAGCGAGGAGGGCACGCGCTGGCAAGGTGGCCTGGCGGTGTTACTTGAACAATGGCTCAACAGCGGCCAAGGCCTCCAGTGCGCGCCAAGGCGCCCAATGGCTGGATGAACTGAAACGCGATAGTGCATGATCGGGCAATACGTCACACGGCGACGCAACGGATTTTGGGCGCAAAGCAATTGGCATGATATTCATCCGGGCAAACAGTAAGGGCGCATTTTCATGAGTGAAACCGAACGCGGACAGGCGACAAAGGCCATCCGCAACGCCGATGTGCTGATCATCGGAGGGGGGCTGAGCGGCACCATGCTGGCCGTGCAGTTGCTGCGTTTGCCTGGCACACGGCAGATCCTGGTGATCGAGCCGCGCACGGAACTTGGGCGGGGTGAAGCCTATAGCGCGGTGGAGCTGGGGCACACGCTCAATGGCAATGCCGCGCGCATGAGCGTAGACCCGGACAACGCCGATGACTTGACCCAGTGGTTGACCGACTACATTGCTGCCGGCGGCTGGCCGGAGTCGGACCAGCAGCACGTGCCCGTCAGCGAGCTGTTCCCACCCCGGGGGATCTTCGGCCTGTACGCGCAACAGCGCCTGGCAGAGGCTCGGGCGGGGTCTGCGTCGACGCTGGAGCATGTTCGCGCCGAGGTAGTCGACCTGCAGGTGGCGCCGGGCGGTGTACTCCTGACCCTGGATGACGGCCAGCAACTGCAGGGCGCCCAGGCGGTACTGGCCACCGGCATGTTCCCGGCGGCGCGCACGCCACAAACCCAGTCCAGCGGCCTGAATGCGGCGGCGGTAGACCCGTGGGACGTGCGCGGCATGACCCAACTGGACCCACACTCCACGGTGCTGATCATTGGTTCCGGCTTGACCATGGTCGATGCCGTGGTGTCCCTGGAGCAGGCCGGTCATCGTGGGCCGATCGAGATTTTTTCGCGCCATGGCCTGCTGCCCCATGTGCGCCGGCAACCACCGACCTGGCCGGATTTTCTCGCTGAAGATCACAGCCTGCGCAGCCCGCTGCAATTGCTGCGGGAAGTGCGCCGCCAATGCCAGGGAGCCCAGGCACTGGGCATTGACTGGCAAGCGCCATTGGATACCGTGCGCGCCCATATCGGCCGTTTGTGGAGCCAGGCCAGCGAACGCCAGAAACGCCAGTTCGTGCGCCATGTTCGGCCCTGGTGGGAGAGCCATCACCATCGCTCGCCGCCGCTGAGCGCCGAGCTGGTGGCGCGGCTGCACAAGCAAGGGCGCCTGCGGATCCAGGCGGCATCGTTCCAGGGCCTGGAGCCCACGCTAAACGGCGAAGTGACCCTGCGCCTGCGCCGGCGTGGCGAGCAACACACCACGCAGGTCAGTGGTGCAGCGCTGATCAACTCCAGCGGGATCGAATACGACTGGCGCCGTGTGGCCCGCCCGTTGCCCCAGCAGCTGTTGGCGCGAGGCTTGATCCAGCCTGGGCCACTGGCGCTGGGGATTGCGGCGGATGCATCGGGTGCGGTGCTGGACGCACAGGGCGTGGCCAGTGAACGACTCTTCGCCATGGGCCCACCGCTGCGCGGCATGTGGTGGGAGAGCACGGCGGTGACGGATGTGGCAATCCAGGCCAAGGCACTGGCATGCCGATTAGGAGCCTCGTAATATCTTCAAACTTCGCTTACCAGCTTTAACTTCTTCAGGATTGCGATGCAGATGCACGCGTCCTGAAAAGCCGTCCCTACCGAAGAAAAAATCGTGGTCTCGCCTTGGTGAACTGCATACTGGCTGTTCAGCATGTCAACAATGGATGTTGAGTTTTGGTGATAATCCCCAGCCTCTTCAATTGCAGCTTTTCTATCCTCCACCAGTAAGATAGCTCGATGCAGAAGCTCCAACGGGAACTCACGCGACACCAGTGTGTGCTTGCCTACCGCGTTTATATGGGCCCCCTTTACTACGTCGCAGGCGGAGAACAAAGGGGCTGCGCAGGTGGTCGCCGTGCAGATGATGTCGGCGCCTGAGACTGCCTGGCGGGCGCTATGATGGCTGATGTATTCAATTTCACGTAAGAACCGATTTTTTGCGTCAGCTATAAAACGCTCTGTGCTTGCCCTGCTTGTAGAGCATACGGCCACCTGGTTTATCTTTCTGACGCTCAATACAGCCTCAAATACGGCCATTGCCTGAGCACCTGCGCCGATGACGGCAACTTTTTTAGAGTGGGCCATTGCCAGCAAATCAGTCGCCAATCCTGCAGTGGCGCCTGTGCGTAGCGCGGTAATGGCTGCTGCATCCATTTGGGCTTTTATCTGCCCTGTAGCGCCATCCTGTATAACGATCACTCCACTTATAGATGTTCGTCCATGGGCTTTGTTGAGCAAATGATGAGAAACAATCTTGACCATAAATAGATTGTGAGAATGAGAGTAGTAGGGCATTACCCCAAACGTTGCATGTTTCTCCTGGACTCTCACGATAGTTCGTGTTGGGTTACTGTCGTTTGAGCTGTTGTATTGACGATAGTTTTCACGAAGTACGTCAATCGCCTCTTCCATACTGATGGTGTTTTTTATCAAGACCTCATCTAATATTTTCATAGGCTACTCATGCCAAGGGTACTTGGTCGAGAGTGATCAGAAAGCTGCGCTCGTAGGATAAACATATTTGTCCATTTGCCTTGAGCCCTTTTGTTCGCACTGTTACTACGCCTTGTCCGGGACGACTGGCAGAGGGACGTTTGTGGATGACTTCGCTTTCTGCATACAATGTATCGCCGACAAATACAGGGGCTACCAGACGAACATTATCCCAGCCTAAATTGGCAATTGCCTTTGCGCTCGTGCTCGCCAGGCTCATCCCACCGACTATCGAAAAGGTCACCAGGCTTGATACCAGTATTTGTCCAAATTCGGTTTGCTTCGCATATTCTGCATTGATGTGGGCAGGATGGTTATTCATGCAGATTAACGACATCCAGACGTTATCCGCCTCTGTCACCGTACGGCCTGGACGATGTTCAAATATGTCACCAATAATAAAGTCGTCAAAGCCAAGCCCATGATCCTCACGATAGCGTCCGGGCCCAACTTTGGTTAGTTTGCTTAATGCCTTGCTGCCGGGGAGCGATTGGTTGATGTTCATGCTGGCCTCCTATTGGTTCTTGAGAGCGATTCGTTAATTTTCAAAAGCCTGCGGGCCATGATTTCGAAAGGAGGGCCTAGCATTTCCCCATCTAAGCTGGATATGGCTGTCGTTGGGCCCGCAGCTTCGAGGCATTTGATAATTGCTCGTGCTTTTTTCAGTTCGATTGCTGTCGGGGTAAATAATTTGTTTATCAGTTCTACTTGAGCTGGATGAATGGCGATTTTTCCGGAATAGCCAAATTCTTTCGCTGTTTCAATTTCTGTTCTAAGCGCTTTTTCGTTGTTCAGTTTAAAACAGGGTGAATCAATTACCATTAGCCCCATGCTGAGGGCAGCGATGGCTATATCGAATTTTATATGGGTAAGCGCGCGCTCTGCGATTTTGAAATTGATCTCCGAGGAGAGGTCAGCGCTACCTAAAATCAAGCCGCGCAGGTTTGTTCTTTCATTGACAATGGAGTCGATGCAGCGCAATCCTTTTAAAGTTTCGATGATTGCAAAGGTTTTTACTCGTTGGCCAGTAGCGGATATCAGTTCATTAAGGACTCTCAGTTCTCCGGCCGACTCTACTTTGGGGATGATCAAATATTCGGGAATAATGTTGTGGTCTAACAAGAAAACCAAGTCTCTGATGCCTTCTGGTTTGGTGAGTGTGTTAACTCTTATCGCTAGATTGCGCCGATTGTGGATAGAGTGGTCCAATGCCAGCAGTTGTTCTCGTGCAAATTGTTTTTTGTACATTGGGACTGAGTCTTCCAAGTCCAATAATACGATATCGGCGCTAGGCTCAATAATTGTCCGTTCTATATGCTTTTGGCTGGCGGGCATGCATAGCCAACTTCTAGTCAATATGTCCATATCAAGCCTCTCTTTTCAGAATGAGCAGTGTGGTGAGTACACCAAGTCCACCCAGGCATGCGGTGAGCAGTGCCACAGTTTGAATGCCGTAAGGGATAAAAAAAGTCGCAAGAGCACCAAATATTAACGCTACCAATTGTTGTAGGAAACTAAACAGCATCATTGGGTGGGCGCCGGGTATTCTGCTTACTGCCATGGCTGCTGCACATGGGTAGAGTGTTGCTTGGGCGTACCAAATAACCAGATAGGTCCCAACAACCAAGTGGATTGACATGTTTTGCCAGGCGGCCAGAAACAACACGCTGCTCGAAGCGATTAATAGGCATGCGCCAAAAATTGATAATTGGCAAACACTGACAACAGTCAAGGCTCGCCTTACAGTCAGTGCGCCTAAGTAATAAGCCAGGCCCAACCACAAGCCGAATGTGCCGTAATCGGCGCTGTTCCAACGGAAATTAGAGTGAAATACATACGCTCCGATACCTTGATAAATAATAAAAATACCATAGCCGCACCCTCCTAAAATGACCGGTAGAAAAAAACTGGGCTGGGTTGCAGTGGAGTAGTAGTTTGGCGTTAATGCGGATTCTTTTTCCACGGCGTCTAGTTTGTAAAGGCGCGTGCGTATTTTAAAAGCTAGTGCGTAGGTAAGTATCAATCCGATGATCATTAGGTATGGCAGAGCGATCCAGTTAAGGCTTGATATCAGAAAGCCGCCTACTACTTGCCCGCCGATAAGCGCAAGAATAAATGAATAGGATAATACAGACAGGTTTTTCGCAAGGGCTGCCCCTGATGAGATATCCGTTAACAGTGCTCTGCCGATCAGAGCTCCTCCGCCAGCACCTATGCCTTGCATGAGCCGGGAGAAAAAGAACACCTCGGAGCCCAAACTGAATAAGGACAGCATGCTACCGACGAATAAAGTCGCGCAGCAAACGAGAATTGCAGTGTGGCGCCCGAAACTGCGAATAAGGCGTGACATAAATACTATCGGTAGTACAGCGCCGCCCAAATAAAATAGTAGAACTTTATAGCTTTCCGTCTCTTCTGTATTCAGTATCGAGGCGAGTTGGGTTGTTGCAGGTATATATAGTGTTATACCAAGCTGGGCAATTATGGTCGTGCAACAAGCGAGTAGGAGTACTTGCTGGGGGGATGATGACATGTAAATTCCTTTTGTCACGACGTCCTAATGTGCGGGGTTGCATCTACAGCATTGAGTTTACCGCTGTGCAAAACTGTTTTAAGTCGTCTGAGGCCATGTTTGCTCTGAGCATGACGCGGAGGCCTGGAGTTGATTTGGGAACGACAGGGTAAAATAGCGGCGATGTATAAAATCCACGCTCCATGAGTTTTGTTGCGGTGGTGATTGCATGTTGCTCATCACTCATGGGAATCAACCTGATAGGTAATCCATCTCCTGCCAAGGTGGTCTTGATGTGTGTATCGAACAGTTGGATGTTGGTCGTCAATCTGTTTTGCAGGTGTTGCAGTTCTGTGGATCTATGTATCTTTGCGGACGCGATAATTGCACCCAAACCTGCTGTGTTAATTCGTTGGGACCAAGAGAGAGGGCCGCCAAACCGCAATAAATTTGATTTGCTAATCGACGAATCAAAGAGGATCGCCCCGCCCGATGCACCAAAGCCCTTGTTCAATGATGCGATGATCATGGTGTTACTATTTAGTGTGCCCATTGTATTGAGAACTAATCCGCAGCCATTTGTACCCTGTGCCGACAGGCCATGAGCCTCGTCATATAGAACAAATAGACCGTACTTGTCTTGCAGGCTCATAAGCTCCGATACATTGGCGGATCCTCCCGTGCTATAGACGCCGTCCGCGATGTAAGCGACCCGTTGCTTTTGTTTGCAGCAGTCTTCCAGAAAGTTTAAGTCATTGTGCGGTGCTGTCACTACTTCGGATTCATCTGCGCAAACGGCTTTCATCAAACTCAAGCAGAAGTGCGCGGACTGGTCAAAAATCATTAGCGGGGGGATGTTTTGTGTGAATAAACCTGCGGCGAGTAATGGAAGCATTGCTGCGGCGGCTGAAGCGCATGAAACTGTAGTCAGCACCTGGACGGAAAAAAGATCTGACAGTGCAAGCTCTGCCTCTTCCAATAGCGGTAAACAAATTCGGACACGGGATGTGGATGAGTTTAAGGTTTGCGACGAGTCTAGTGCCGTTATTGCTCCCTTCAAAATTTCTATATTGGAGTCCAAGCCGAGGTAGGAGTAAGAGCACATGTTTATGAATGGGTCACCATCGACTTGCATGAAGCCGTCACCGAGATTGTCGGCGACAATTCCGCTCATTCGGGCTTCTTGTGTTCGACTCCAAAATAAATCACCGCCAGCCACCATTTTTTTGATGTTTGAATAACGATTCATATTGCGCACCTGTCGCCCAAGGCAAAACGGATGACAATACTTTCCTAAGGAGTATTTTTTTACAATATTTTATGGCGTGGTAAGTTTCCTATGCTGATGTAGGTAAATTCCTAAAGTGTTTTTTAGGCACGATACAAAAGGATTCACAAGACAGTTTTGATAAACCCAGGCTGGAGCCCAAACACTTCCACCCCTAGGGCAGTCGATTGTCCCGTGGTGATTTTCACCCGTTCCACCGGCTTGTTCATGGCTGCCCGATATTCCACCGAAAGCCCGCCTGCCTCATGCCTGATCGCCTGGGCCGGGACGATGATCGCCTGCTCATTGTTATAGGTCACGATAGTCAGGCGCGCGCTCATGCCCAGGCGGACCCGTTGCAGCTGTTTATCGGTCAATTTTGGAATGGCCAGGGTCACCGGGAATTGCGCGCTGCCCTGGCTGTCATTGGCGATCGCCAGGCCGCTGACCACACTGACGGAACCGCTCAGGCGCTCGCCATCAAAACCGTCGCCCATGACTTCCACCGGCTGGCCCTGATGCAGCTGGTTGATATCCAGTTCAGAGACTTTGGCAACGATTTTCAGGCGTTCGATATTGGCCAGCCCGAACAGCACCTGGCCTTGGCTGACCTTGCTTCCCGCTTGCACCGGTACGTTGCTGTTGCTGCCGCCCTGGGGGGAGCTGCTGCCCGGTGGGGGCACGACAATCCCGGAAAACGGGGCCTTGACCTCCTGGCCTTCGAGCAGCTTGCGCAGGGCCTCGTACTTGACCGTGGCGTTGGTCAACTCCATATCCGCAATCTGTCGGTACTCACCCTTGCCCTGGTCCAGGGCTTGTTGCAGTTCACTGCGCGCGGCTGCCAGATCCAACTGTTGCTGCTGGGCCTGTTGCTTGAGGTCGTCCAATTCGTTGCGCGGGATGATGCCGCGCTTGAACAGGTTCTCGCTTTCAAGCAGTTTGCGCTGGGTGTTGTCGGCACTCATTTGCGAGGTGCGCAGGCCGCGTCGGGCGCGGCTGACCGTGGGGCTGGCGTCCCAGTCCTGCATTTCCTGCACGGTGCGCCGGGCCTTGAGTTGGGTAGACAACGCTTCACGCAGTTGCACTTCAAGGGTAGCGGGGTCCATCCGCAGCAGGACCTGGCCGGCCTCGACCCGTTGGCCCTGTTCCACCAGGTTGGCTTGCACGTTGCCGTCGAAGGGGGCCGTGAGGGTAATGGTGGTGTCGGGTTCGATCCTGCCCACCAGCCCAATCTGGTGTACCAGGGCATCATTTTTTATCTCAAGCCACTGCTCGGCCATGGCGGCCTGGTCGGCGGCAGGCGTTGGGCGGCTGAGCAGCGCAAATGCGCCAGCGCCCAGCAATATCAGCAGTCCAGCGCCCAGCAGGGCTTTTTTAGTAGTCATTGAGGGCGATTTCCCAACTTTCCAAAGTCATGCCCAGCGTCAGGTCGAGCTGGGTCTGGGCATTCAGATAAGCAATCAACGCATTGAGGCGGGAGTTTTCGGCGCTGCGCAAGTCAGCTTCGAAACTCAACACCTGGAAGTTTGTGGAGCGCCCGGCGCCCAGTTTGTCCCGCTCGATCTCGATCTTGCGCCGCGACAGTTCCACGGCCCGCTGGGCAATTTCATACTGGCGCCAGCGGGTGCCGAGGTCGCGCACCACGTTATTGACGCTGCGTTCCAGCTCCTGGCGTGCGTCGGTGATCAAGATGGCCTGGTTTTCCACATCCACCCGCGCGCGGACTTCGGCCTGCCGGGTGCTGATATCGCCGATGGGAATGCGCACCTGGACGCCGGCATAACTGTCCCAGCGCCGATTGCTGGTGTTGCCTGCATCGTTATCGGTATTGGCGCGGATCTGATTGGCGCCGCCCACCAGGTCGACCTGCCAGCGCCCGGAATCCTTGGCCAGCACCAGGTTGAGGTCGGCCTGTTGGCTGCCCAGCAGGGCCGATAGGTATTCGGGCTGCTGGGTTTGCGCCAGGTTGAACGCCTCGCGTTTGTCGATCGCCATCGGCGAGGCTTCGAGGGCTTCGGTGGCGCGGATCGGTGTGGCCAGGTCCAAGGCCAGCAGGCGCAGCAACGACAGGCGACTCATGTCCAACTGGTTCTGGGCTTCCTCGACCCCCAGTTGTTGCGAGGCAATGTCGGCTTCGGTCTGGACGATTTCGAACTCGGCCATGCGCCCGGCAGCGATCAACGCCTTGTTGACCTCCAGCAAGGTGTTGGAGCGCTTGAGCGCTTCCTGGGCGATGCTCAGTTGCTCCTGGGCGCGCAGCAATTCGCGGTAGGTGGCGATGATCTGGCTGATGGTCTGGGCGACGTTGGCCTTTAGGTTCAAGCGGTTGGCCTGCTCGGAAAGGCGCGACAAGCGCAGTGGTGCGGTGGTGGCGTCCCAACCGGCACCGCGCATCAGCGGTTGGATGATGGCCAGGTCCAGGCCGTCGCTGCGGTAGCGCCCGGCGCGGTTGGCGTTGTTCAGTTGCTGGGTCCAGCCCATGCTCAGCCGAGTGCCGTATTCGCCAAGCAAGCTGGTGGTGGGCGCCAGGTTGGCGTTCCGGGCGCGGTCGTCACTGCCTTGGGTGGTGCGGTAGGCACTGTTGAGCACCAGTTTGGGGTTGAAGGCATCTTCGGCCACCCGCAGGTCGAATTTCTGTGCCACCCGTTGCAGGTACGCGCTGCGAATCGCCGGGTTGTTGCGCAGGCCCAGGTACACCGCATCGCCCAGGGTCAAGGTTGTGAGCTGGGCATTGAGCGAGACACTGCGCTCATAGCCGCTGCGTGTGGTGGTCGGCGCCGAAGGACGGATCACGATATCGGCGGCCACACAGGGCAGGCTCACCAGGGCGATCAGCAACAGCCAGGGTTTATTCATCGCGCAGGGCCTCCACCGGCTGCAAGCGAGACGCCGAGACGGCCGGGTAAAGGCCGAAAAACAACCCCACCAGCAACGTACTGCCCACCCCCAGAGGCAGGGCCGACACGGCCAGGGCAAACTGCCAGCCCGACAGCCAGGCGTAGAGATAAGCCGCGCCCATGCCCAGTACCGCGCCGCACAGCGCGCCGACGGCGGTGAGGGTAACGGCTTCGAGCAGGAACAGGTTGCGAATATCGCGCTGGCGCGCCCCCAGGGCCATGCGAATGCCGATTTCCCGGCGCCGTTGCGAGACGTTCATCAGCATCACATTCATCACGCCGACGCCGCCACCCACCAGGGAGATCGCCCCCAGGGCCAGTAACAGATAGGCGAATGTGCGGCTTTGGCGGGTCATGCCGTCGATCATTTGCTGGGGGATCTGGATCTCGACGGTGTGGTCTGTGAGTTGAGCGCCCAGGGCGTGGGTGGCATCGGCGGCGATACGCTCCATGTCCTGGCCGGCGGACGCGCGCAGGATCACGCTGCCAACCTGCGGCGCAGCATAGATGCGGCGCATGCCAGGCGCCGGAATAAACAGTGAGTCGTTGGTTTGCACCGGAATCAGCATTGATCGCGGCTGGTTCTGCAGGATGCCAATGATCAAGAACAGGTAGTCGTTGACCCGCACCCGGTCACCCAGGCGCAGTGGGTCGCCGGGCGTGCTCAACGCCTGGGCGATCTGGTCGCCGACCACGGCGTAGGTTTCGCCGTTATCGAACTCGGACAGGAAGCGGCCTTCGCGCAGTACCAGGCGCATCGCATCCTTGAGGCCAGGCGTACTGCCAATCAAGCCGGCGTTGGTGGTGCGACCATGAAAGATGACCGGCCCGCTGAACGAGGAAATGGCACCGATGTGGAGGATGCCCGGCACGGCCTGGCGCACGGCTTGCAGGTTGAGGCTGGTGGGCATTTTCGCGGTGCTGTTGCCCTTGGGCGGGAACTGGGCCACCAGGGTATCGGTGCCCATGTCCTTGAAAATCATCGCCGCATCCTCGGCGGCGTTATGCCCGATATTGATCAGCGCGACCACCGATGAACTGCCGATGACAATCCCCAACAAGGCCAGGATGGAGCGCTTGCCCAGGGTTCGCAGGCTGACAAATGCTTCGTGCAGCAACTGGCTCAGGCTCTGTTCGACCCGCAGGCTCATACGCACTCTGCCTGATGAACCACGCCGTTGCGTACCAGGATCTGGCGATTCAGGCGTTCGGCGATTTGCGCATCATGGGTGACGATGATCAGCGTGACGCCTTGCTCGCGGTTCAGGGCCAGCAGCAGGTCCATGATGTCTTGGGCGGTGTGGCTGTCGAGGTTGCCGGTGGGTTCGTCGGCCAGAATCACCGCCGGCGCGCCTACCAGTGCCCGGGCAATCGCCACCCGCTGGCGCTGGCCGCCGGACAGGTCGGCGGGGCGATGATGAGCCCTGTCGGCCAGGCCAACCTGCTCCAGCATATGCAGGGCCTGCACTACCGATTCCTGGCGCGACACGCCGCGATAAGCCAGGGGCAGGGCGACATTGTCCAGGGCGCTGAGACGCGGCAGTAGGTTGAAGCTCTGGAAGACAAACCCGATCTGCTGGTTGCGCAGCGCGGCCAGCTGGTCCGGTGTAGCGTTGAAAATGTCGTGGCCGGCAAAGCGATAGGCGCCGCAGTCCGGAAGGTCCAGCAGGCCGAGGATATTGAGCAGGGTACTTTTGCCGGAACCGGATGCGCCGAGGATGCCGCAGCTGTCGCCACGGGCGATGGACAGGCTGACGTCGTTGAGAATGGCCAGGTGCTGGCCAGCCAATTGATAGCTTTTACCGATGCCTTGCAGGGAAATGAAGCCTGGGAGCGTTGGGGTATCTGTCATCATGACTACGCCTTGCGCTGCGGCAATCCGGCCTATCCCTGAAAATATTTGAAACATGTTCAGGAACCGCACCGCGGCTGCCAGCAACTGGTTTTTATTCTTCTTTTAAAAACATTGTTTGAATAGTAACCGTGATCCAGCGGCTTCGCCAGCCACAGAGATAGAGCGGGTTTTTCTGGTTATGGAACCGATTCTGGCCTTTGGAAAACGCTTGGGCCCACCCTGGGGGGAACGTTTACAGGGCGACCCGCCCTGGGTTTGGATAGTATGGCGCACTGTCACTACTTGCTTTCGGACACCCGCCCCGGTATAAAAAATCAAATTTTTTTTTAAAACATATTTCCTCCGTGGAACTTATATGGTCGCGAAGAAACTCAGCGCTCCAAATGTAACCAAGACTCGACTGCTGGATGCGACAGAGGCTCTCTTCATCAAGTACGGCTACGACGCCGTGTTGTTGCGGCAAATCACCGAGAAGGCCCAGGTCAATCTCGCCGCGGTCAATTATCACTTCGGGGACAAGGATTCCCTGATGAAAACGTTATTGATGCAACGCCTGGAGCCGCTCAACGAGCAGCGCCTGGAGTTGCTCGCCCGCTGCGAAGCAGAGTCTGACGGCCCGCTCGATTGCGATACCTTGCTCGGCGTATTGTTCGCCCCGGCCATGGGCCTGGAGCGCAGTGATCCGGCCAGCGGCGAAGGGCGTTCCTTCATCCGGTTCCTGGGTCGGGTCTACAGCGACACTTCGCCCTTCATCCAGGAATACCTCAAGGTCCATTACCAGCCGGTGTTCCAGCGCTTCTTCGAAGCCTTCGCCCTGGCGTTGCCCGATCTGCCGCGCAATGAGCTGGGGGTGCGCCTGCAATTTGCCCTCAAGGCGATTTCCGGGGTGATGGCCGGCACCGAGCTGCGCCTGCTGATGAACTCCATGAGCCTGGGACGCCCGGCGACCGACGCGGAAGTCATGGCCAAGCTGATCACGCTGGTCTCGGCGGCCATTCGTGTGCCACAGCAAAGCCCGGAAGCCGAAACGGCGCTGGGGCGGGTACTCGATACCCAGCGAGCGATTCGTGAACAGTCGGCGCTGCCGGCGAGCAGCAAAGTCGCCCGCTGAACCCGTCGCAATCAAATGGAGTAGTCCCCACTACCTCTCGTGGCAAGCCCGCTCGCCACACAAGTACGGCCATCCAAGTAAAATATAGTTATTTAAAATCAATAGCTTATTTACTTTTGACAAGAGTGGTGGGCGACTCGGCTTCGCCGGCATATCGAGTCGGCTCTATCGCCTGCGCTAGGCTCAACAGGTGCTCGCACAAGTTTGGCGGTGCTGTTCTGATCAAATCGCGCGCAAAAAAAAGCCCGCTGGGGCGGCGGGCTTGATATGCAACATTTGTAACGGATGAGGCTTCACCTTACGTTTGCGGATGTGAATAAAACGTGAAAAAAATGTAAGAAAAAATGTGGGCAAATTTATCTGCAATACGGCTCTGACCACTCGTCGCTACTGTCAACTTTGACAGCTAGACGCTGGAGCACCGCGAGCGTTTGATTTCTCCAGTGGCGTGTTCTTCCGCACGCCTTACGCCTGGAGAGAAATCACGCCTAGAAAACCAGCCGCTCCCCCTCAGAATGTGGAGGCGCAGGAAAGTCCTGAGTTAGCCCAAGGGACTCTCCTCCAAACATCCGAAGGTGCTGATAGCGACACTTCACTCTCTCCAGATCAGCCGCGTTGGGTGGTGGAAGATCTTGATCCGCCCTACACCTCACCAGCACCGGTAATCCCTGTGGAAGGGGCTGCCTACGGTGTGGGTATCCGTCACCTGGAGGAAGGCTTGACCTATGCCTTCGAGCGTTGGGACGAAATCAATGTGGGGGACAGCTATCGGATCTATATGGCGGGGATATGCCTGAAACAGGGAGAGGTGACGTCAGCAAACATCGGCGACAGCCGGGTTTTCTTGACCATCCCCAACGTTCCGTTGGGCTTTGTATCGGATGTATATGGAGAAGTTGAACGGATTGGTAGCGGGCGGCTCAGCACATCCGCACCCCAGCGCGTGTTTATCAAGAACACCCGACCAGGGGGGGCCGATGAGCGGCCCATTGAGATGTGGCATTCAAAGTTGATACTAATGCTATCGGATACTCTTATTGACTCCGTTGTGGCGGCCCGTGGCATTACCGCCACGATCAAACACTGGGAGCATATGCGGGTCAATGACTTGGTCATGTTCTACTGGGGGGCACACAGGTTTGATGTTCCGCCGATCACGGAGGACCAGGTAGGACAGGATCTGGTTTTTCATATTGATCGAGAGTTTTTGCACTTTGCCGACTCGGGGCATTTTTCCGTGCAGTTCTTTTTGTACGATGAGGTGCGCAATCGCTCTGGCGAGTTGCAGCCATGGTGCAAACCTGTACCTGTGAAAGTGGATCTGAACCTTACATTGCTGGATGAGCCCATCATCATCGAAGCCGATGAGCCAACGATGGTCCTGGATGCCGACGCGCTTGGCCGAGCACCGGCGACTGCCGAAGTCGCGGTTTTGCGCACTGGGCCTTTTATTGTCGGCGATTTTATTGTGCTGACGGTCCAGGGTACGACGGTCGACGGTGAGTACGTCCACTTGACAATGCGTCAGGAAGTCACTCGCCTGCATGTATTCCTAGAGTTCCCGATACATAACGAATTTGTCAGGTCGCTGATCCAGAGCACCATCTCGGTGTCGTATGTGCGGGAAAGAGTAGGGGAGGATGACCTATCCTCCAGAACATCAACTTACACGGTGGCCGGGGTTCGTTTCGAATTGCCCAAGCCCTCGGTTGACCAGGCGCACGGCCCATCAATCCCGGCGGATCTACCTTACATCACCACGCGGATGCCTGATTACCAACCACCAGGCAATGCCGGGGACGAACTGAAAGTCGAGATCTCTGCGCACTACCCGGACGGCAGTGTTGAGCGCCGGTCAAGTTCACGTGTAGCGGGGAATCATCCACGGCTGCGGGATTTCCTCCATCCGGATTACTCCATTTTCGAAGGGCTGCGTGATACCAATATTCACTATGTCGTATCTGATGCAGCAGGCAGCCGTGAGTCGGATCGCTTGTGGGTGCAGATAGGCCGCCCACCCAGAGACTTGCGCGCGCCAATCATTCAGGAGGCCGTCAATGGCAACATCGACCCTGCGCATCTTGGCAGTGTCGGCACCCTTGAATTGCAGGATGAGTTCAGATCCGGGGACATCGTCATTGTTGAATTCATCGGCTCGCTGACGGGAAGGGAAACTGTTGAGTACATCGTGGGCGTGTCAAGCAACCCATTTATTGCTGATATCGCCCGGCGGTTGTTTGTCGAAAACCTCGACGGCACGCTTACGGTCAGCTACTTGCGGCAGCGATTCGACGTCGTTCAATACTCTGAGGAGGTAGTGGTCACGGTAGGCACCGCACTTGGAGAGTTGTTCCTGCCTGAGGTGCTGCAAGCAACAACCGGACCGGATGAGCTAGACCCGGCATTGGTCTGGCCAGATGGCGCAACGGTGCGGGTGCGTTATGAGTTCATCAAAACCTCCGACAAGGTTCAAATGTGCTGGCAAGGTCTTCCTGGACTTGGAAGTCACTTTGAATTGGTGGAAAACCAGAGTGGCACCTTTATTGATTTCAGGATTCCTACCACCCCTATCGGTTTCAACATCCACCCCAGTGGCCGCACCATCCAAGTATTTTTCAAGGTCATCCGCAACGGCTTCGAAACGTCTTCACCCGTTCTGATGTTGCACCTCTTGCCGCTGGTTCATCCGGCGGGCCCATTGATCGACAGCATTGGCGACAACGCTGTGTTGGAAGTGCCATTGCTCCAGGACTTTGACGAAACCCGTGTCGCGCCCTGGATCTATGCAAACCAGGGGCAGCGCATGTGGTTGCGCTATGACGGTATTCGCAATAACGGGAATACCTATGTCAACGAAGTTTATCGGGGGCGAGATGTCGATGGGACGGAGGTCATCAATGGCATCACCAGCGAAACCCCGGTACTGGCTTTGCGTAACTTGCAGGATTGGTCAGAGTTGACGATCCGTTTCTGGGTCACCTTCGACCATAGTGGAGACTTGGCCAATGCCGTGTTGTTCGAAGTCCGACATCACATGGTCCAACTTGTGGTCAACACGTATCCCCATCCTCGAATCAAAGACTCTGTACCGGTTGATGAACCAGAGGTGACGATTGATCCGGTGGTCGTCGAAAACAAGTGCCAGGTGCTGGTGAGTTACGACAACATGAACGTTGGCGGAACGGACCGCATTACCCTGTACTGGATCCTGGCAAGTGGCGTCGTTATTGAAGTCGGGACACAGGACGGCCTGGCTGGCGGCACTGTTACCTTTAACATCTCCAATGATGTACTTGCCCAAAGCGTAAACAGCGTTTTTTCTCTGCAATACACAACAGAGCTTGGGCGCGGTGGCACGGGTGAGTCCGATGAACAAAAGGTCACGGTCGCCACTATCCAGCCCGGTCAGTTACCACGCGCGTTGATCGATGGTGTTGCCCAAGGAGGAGCACTGAGACCTTCCAGCATGAGCGGTAATGCCTCGCTGGGCTTGGCTAAATGGCGCTTGAGTCGTACCGGGCAGCGTGTCTGGGTAACCCTGAGCAGTTCGGGTGTTGCTCCACTGGAGGTCTTGGTGGCCTACCCGATCACCTCCATTGAAATGGCCAACGGGCTTGTGAACAAACCCGTATTGCGCAGTTGGCTGCTGAGTCTGCAGAACAATGCAGCGGTCGTGGTGTCGGTGTTTGTGACCTTTGACGGCAGTTCTGATAAGTCCGCAGCCGTTGTATTCCCCACAACTCAGTACACCATCGTACATACCGCGCCGCTTGTCTTCCCGGAAACACCGGTCAGTTTGACGGGGCGTACCTATCTGATTCCCGGAAGTCCCAATATATTGCCGGCGTTTAACGCGGGTAACTCAATTACCCGCACCGCCTCGGGAGGTACAGGCGGGTATGTCTATTCGTCGAGTAACACCGGGGTTGCAGTCGTGACACAGGGCGGCTTCGTGAGTGTGCGGGGCAATGGCTGGACAACGATCAGTGTTCGCGATAACTCGGTGCCGCCACAAACCAGGAGTTACACGGTGTCGGTTGGGGGCGTTGTTCAGTGCTACGGCCTGGGGGGCGGAACTTACACCGACATCATCAATTCGGCCAGCCGGCAGGGGGTACGCGTGGCCAATATCTACGAACTGCGCGACCTGAGCAATGCGTATGGCAATCGGTGGCCGATGGGGAACTTCATGTACTGGTCAAGTACGTTCTCACATAGCTTCCTCTTTTTCAGTTACTACTACGGGAGGAATATAAACACCGGGGGCGAAGCAACAATCAAGCAGTGGGTCGGTAGTCAAGGCCTGGGTGTTGGGCTCAGGTAAAGCAATAATCGGGACGGATTTATTCATAGAGTAAGTCCGTCCCGCTTCTCCATCCCGCGATGGGATTTTCCTCAAATCCCCCAGCGTCCCGCGCTCTTGGCCAACCGCTCGCGCATCGCCTCTACATTTGCCATCAATTGCAGCGTCAATAGCCGATACCCATCCAGTGCGCTGTACACCGGCGTATCGGGCGCAGGTTCGCCGCCAGCAATGTGGCTTACTCGCTCCAGGCGTTCTGTTACCCCGGATCTCAACGCCCGCGCCATCCCGACCAACTGCACGCGAATCTGCCGATGCTCAGCCTTGAGCGCCAGTTGCATACGCGCCAGTGCCTGCTTGTCCCGTGGATCAGGTCGAGTGTTACCGAGAATTTCCAGGGTGCTGATGCACATCCGTAGATGCCGCTGGATCGCGTCCAGTTCGGTCATGGAAATCCGTACTTCCTTGGACACCGACGGCATCAGCGAGCGCAGTTGCAGCATCGCCGCATTCAAGCGGTTGAGCAGCTTGAGATGTTCATCATCGGTGACCGACTGGCCACTGATGATCCGGCTGTAAATGGCGGCACAATCGCGCAGGGCGCTGGCCAGGTTGTAGCGCCAGGAATACACCGCATACAGCGGCAGGGCGAAGGAAAACGCCAGGGCCAGGGCGATGCCGATCAGGATATCCACGGTGCGCCACAGGCCATCGGACAGCGGGTTAGCCCCATGCCCAGCCACGATAAACACGGTAATCGCCGACAGCAGTGCGGTGTATCCACCCTTGCCGATGGCGTGATAGGAGAAGAATCCGCACACCACTGACATCAGCAGATAAGTGAGCAGTGGCTGGCCCACATACGCTTCTTGCACCACCAGCAACAGGCCGACGCTGGCACCGATCAGCGTGCCGTAGGCCCGTTCCACGGCCTTTTTGCCGATATTGCCGTGGTGCTGCAAGCCGCCGATTACCACCAGCATGGTCACCGAGGCCCATTCGCCATGGGGCAGGTTCAGACCGGTGGTGAGCAGGATGGTGGCCAGCAGGCCGATGGACACGCGCACGGCGTGGATCAGCTTGGCGTTGCGATAGCGGCGATAGGGGTCGAGCAGGGGCCGCAACAGGCGGCGGGCGAAGGGCGGCAGGTTCATCGGGATTAAGAGGGCCTCATCTATAGATGTCATGCAGTCCAATGTGGGAGTGGGCTTGCCCGCTCCCACACTGGAGCAATGTCGAATCTAGAAAATATAGTCGGTGGTCAGGAAGCTCGACGCCCGGTCACGAATGATATCGCTGATCAGGGCCTTGTTGCTGTCCTGGAACTTGGTTGCCACCAAGGTACGTATCGAGAACACCCGCAGCGCGTCATGCACCGACAGCGTGCCCTCGGCCGAGTTCTTGCGACCATTGAACGGGAACGTATCGGGGCCACGCTGGCATTGGGCGTTGATATTGATCCGGCCCACCTGGTTGGCGAAGGTGTCCACCAGGCGCCCGACTTGCGCCGGGTCGGTGCCGAAAATACTCAGCTGTTGGCCGAAATCCGACTCCAGTACGTAGTCGATCACCGTGTCCAGGTCGCGATAGGGCACGATGGGCACCACCGGGCCAAACTGCTCCTCGTGATACACACGCATCTGCGGGTTCACCGGGTACAGCACCGCCGGGTAAAAGAACGAGCCACGGCTGGCACCTCCATTGGCGTTCACCACCGTGGCCCCGTGTTGCGCGGCATCGGCCACCAGGCCATTGAGGTAATCCACCTTGCCTACCTCCGGCAACGGTGTCAGCGACACACCGTCCTCCCAGGGCATACCCGGCTTGAGGGTGGCGAGCTTCTGGTTGAATTTCTCGATGAAACGCTCGACCACCGCTTCATGCACAAACAGGATTTTCAACGCGGTGCAGCGCTGGCCGTTGAACGACAGCGAGCCGGTGACGGCTTCGTTGACCGCGTTATCCAGATCGACCTCCGGCAATACGATGCCGGGGTTTTTCGCATCCAGCCCCAGGGCCGCGCGCAGGCGATGGGGGCGAGGGTGCAGCTTCTTCAAATCACTGGCTGCCTTGTTGGTGCCGATAAACGCAAAGATATCCACCTTGCCGCTGGCCATCAGCGCACTGACGGTTTCGCGGCCGCTGCCATAGATCACATTGATGACCCCGGCCGGGAAACTGTCGCGAAAGGCCTCCAGCAACGGACGGATCAGCAGCACGCCAAGCTTGGCCGGCTTGAACACCACGGTGTTGCCCATGATCAGCGCCGGGATCAGCGTGGTGAAGGTTTCGTTGAGCGGGTAGTTGTAGGGGCCCATGCACAACGCCACGCCCATGGGCACGCGGCGGATCTGCCCCAGGGTGTCCTGTTCCAGCTCGAAGCGGCTGGAGCGGCGGTCCAGCTCCTTTAGGGCATTGATGGTGTCGGTGATGTAGTCGCAGGTGCGGTCGAATTCTTTCTGGGAATCCTTGAGGTTCTTGCCGATTTCCCACATCAGCAGTTTCACCACGGCATCGCGCTGTTCGCGCATGCGGCGCAAAAAAGCCTCGACGTGCTGGATCCGCTCGACCACACGCATGGTCGGCCATTGGCCCTGGCCACGATCATAGGCTCGCACCGCTGCGTCGAGGGCGAGCAGGGCGGTGTCGGCATCCAGCAGGGGGGTGCTGCCGATAATCACTGGCGTGTCACCATCAGCGCCGACCAATTGGACCGGGCTGCGCACTTGGGCCAAGGGGCCGTTCCAGGTGCGCAACTGGCCGTCGACCAGATAGTCGCGCTGTTCGATGGGGGTGGCGAGGCGAAATTGTTCGGGAATGTCGTTGGCGGTGGGAAACAGATTGGCAAGCAGGTGATTGGTGGTCATGTCGCTACCCCTGGAGTGGTTGCACAGCTTGAGTCAGAGATTCCCCCATCCGAGGGCTCTGTTGCAAGGCTTACGCGCATTTCCCTACGCACAGTGGGGCTGTGCCGGGTAAACTACGCGGCTTTCTTGAAGGAGTTCATATGAGTCAGTACCAGCCGGGCATTCTTGCCGCACCGGTGCCATTGCAGGCACGCCATCTGTTTTTTGCCATTGAGTCCATTGATGCCGTGCCAGCAGCGCTCGACGCGCTGGTGCAGTTGGTCGACTCGGCAGTGGTGGTGGGGTTGGGTGAACCGCTGGTCAAGGCCCTTGGCGCACAGATCGAAGGGTTGCGCAGTTTCCCGCAGATCTCGGGGCCTGGTGCCCACAACCCGTCCACGCAGCAGGCGTTGTGGTGCTGGCTGCATGGCGAAGACCGGGGTGAATTGCTCCTGCGTAGCCGGGCCTTTGAGAAAGCCCTGGCACCGGCGTTTCGCCTGGTGCAGATGACTGAAGGTTTCCGCTACAAGACTGGTTTTGACCTGACCGACTACGAAGACGGCACCGAAAACCCCCACGACGACGCCGCCGTCGAGGCCGCCGTCGCCGGCAGCGGCGCCAGCTTTGCCGCGATCCAGCAATGGCAGCACGACCTGGATGGTTTCGCCGCCTTGCCGGCCCAGGAGCGCGACCACATCATCGGTCGTCGTCATGGCGATAACGAAGAACTGGACGACGCCCCCGAGTCCGCCCACGTCAAGCGCACCGCCCAGGAGAGCTTCACCCCCGAAGCCTTTGTGGTGCGCCGCTCCATGCCCTGGGCCGAAAATGGCCAGGCGGGGTTGATGTTCCTCGCGTTCGGCCACTCCTTCGATGCCTTTGAGGCCCAGTTACGCCGCATGAGCGGCCTGGAAGACGGGATTGTCGATGGCCTGTACCGCATCAGCACGCCGTTGACCGGTGGCTACTACTGGTGCCCGCCGCTCAAGGACGGGCACCTGGACCTTGGCGCGATCTTCCCCGCCTGACCCCCTGTAGGAGCCCGCTTGCGGGCTCCTACAAGGTCAGTTGTCCTTCATGGCCTTCAGCCACGCTGGATCCAGGCGTGTTTGTTCGGCCTTGATCCCCAGCGCCTTCATCTGCGCCTTATGCTTTTCGATCTCCCCGACCAACTGCGCCTGTGCGCTGGAATTGGCGTCCAGCTCGTGCATTTGCGTCAGCCCCAAGTGATAGAACCGCAGCAATTTGAGCGCCGTCGGATCGTTGGCCTGTACCCGCTCGGTCACCTTGTGCATCACGTTGCTCACCCGCATCAGGTTGCGCTTGAGCTGCCAGCCATAGACCGCCGGCGCCAGCCACGCCTGCGACCAGAGCGGGCCCCGGACCAAGGCAATGGTCAGCACCACCCCAGCCACCACGCCACCGATATTGAAGCGGAAGTTGTCACCGCCGGGCTCGCCAAACAGCATCACGGCCAGGCTCGACAGCAGCATGGCCAGGGCGACGAAGATCACCGCGACGATCAACGTACTGCGGCGGGTCTGCTGGCGATAGGTTTGCGGATCGACGGGTTTGATCTCAAACATGCGGGATGCAGTCTCCATGAGCTAAGTAGGGGTATTGCGCGGCGCGGCATCTTCTCACGGTTTGTAGGCAGGCGTGAGAAAGTTGAACGATGGCGGCCAGGGTTTTCTCTAATAGCTGTATGCATCGTAAGCAAGGCGAAGGAGATGACTGTGACTGAACAATCGAAAAAGCCTGATGGCCCGCACTCGTCGGAACATGCCAGTGATCAGCACGACTTGGGTTTTGACCCGGACTCCCCGGATCTGGCCGACCCGCAGGTAGACCCGGTCGGCCCGGCCATTGCCCCGTTGGACAAGAAACACAAAGCCGGCAAACAGCCGGCTTATGATCCTTTGGGCAATCTAAAACCATAGCGGCCCGTGTCGAGGGGCGATACGGCGTCTTCGCCAGCCCCTTGCCAAGCCCCCAGCGACTACAGGCGCTGGGGTGCGATCCAGGTAACTTCGGTGATGCCGTATTTCTCCGCCCATGGCCGAGTGGTTTTCTTGGTGCGTTCATGGCCCTGGCGGCCAATGCGCCCGACGTGGGCCACCCCAGCATCACAGCTGGCCCAATGCCATGCTTCGGCGTTGTTCATCACCTCCGCCCGCACCACAAAGGACTTGGGTTCGCCGTGCAGCCTGTAATGGATGGTGTAGATCGTTGCCGTGCCCATATTGCCTCCCTGTTTTGATATGGAGTTGATGCAATTAGGTTCAGAAAGGTTCAGAAAGTTTGTGGTGTGACACACCGACCTCTTGCTACAGATCAGTATTGGCAGCGGCACCGGTTACAGGTATTAGTGAAACCTTCGCTCTACGCCCAAGGAATGCCCCATGCACCAGGATTCACCGAGCCTGTCTCACAGCAGCCTGTACCTGCAACGCCTGGGGTATGACACACCGCCAGCGCCCACCTTGGAGACCTTGGCCCAGTTGCAATTGCGCCATGTCAGTACCTTCGTTTTCGAAAGCCTTTGCACCTTTTTGCAGGTGCCGGTCCCCATCGATCTGGCCAGCGTCGAACAAAAAGTCCTGCTCAACGGGCGAGGTGGCTACTGCTACGAGCTCAACCAGATGTTCCTGGCGTTGCTGCAAGAACTGGGTTTCGACGCACGGGGTATCACTGGCCGCGTGGTGATGGGCGGGCCACCCGATGCGTTGACCGCCCGCACGCATCGCCTGAGCCTGGTGACCCTGGACGGTGAACGCTACATCACCGATGTCGGCTTTGGTGGCATGGTGCCGACCAGCCCCCTGCGCCTGGACGATCAGGCGCCCCAGGCCACCGCCCATGAACCCTATCGACTGACCTCGAATGCCGGCAGCTACACCTTATGGGCCCAGGTTGGCGAGGAATGGCGCGGGCTATACGTGTTCGACCTGCAGCCGCAGTCGCACTTCGACTACGAAATCGGCAACTGGTACGTATCCACTCACCCCGACTCGCCGTTCCTCGGGCAGTTGAAAGTGGCCGTTATCGGACCGGGGCTGCGGCGTACCTTGAACAATGCCCACTACGCCGTGCATCACCTGGGCCGGGACAGTGAGAAACGTCGGATCACCGATGTCGACGAACTGTTGGCCGTGCTGCAAGAGGCGTTCGGTTTGCGCCTGCCCGAACACCCACAGCTACGCCCGAAACTGGCGCAGTTATTGGCCGATACGTGATGGGCCCGCCCAAAGAGGCTTGATCCAGAGCCTTCGCTGAAGCGTTTTACCTCCAAATCAAGGCAAATTAATTCGAACCTTTCGCGCCGCAGGGGGTTCGAACCGGTTCCTGAATAATTTGCCCACCCTAAAATGGAGATGTAAGACGATGTCCAAACTATTCGGAAAAATCCTCAAGAATTCTTCGATCCTGGCCTTGGTTGCTGCGCCGGCCGTGGTCTTCGCTGCACCGTCCACCGACCCGATTTCCACCTTCGGTATCCTGGGCGCCTACAACGACTTCAAGCTTGAAGGCGGCAGCGAAAGCGAAAAGGACCATATGCCCGAAGCCGGCGTGTTCTATAACTTCGGCAACAAGCTGACCGCCGAATCCGGCTTTATCTACCAGGCCGGTGTAGACGCCAAGTTCGGCAAGAAAAGCGACAACAAGCTCAAGGAAGGCCAGGCTGACCTCGACCTGGGTTGGCGCGCTGCGCTGGATGCACGCAACTTTGTCGATGTGCTGGTCGGTGGTGGTTATAGCTGGACTCGCTATGAACC
This sequence comes from Pseudomonas sp. 06C 126, assembly GCF_001855215.1. Lineage (NCBI taxonomy): Bacteria > Pseudomonadati > Pseudomonadota > Gammaproteobacteria > Pseudomonadales > Pseudomonadaceae > Pseudomonas > Pseudomonas sp. 06C 126. The sequence goes on from NZ_MIFU01000003.1 coordinate 51,573, forward strand.
AGACTCCGACGACTACGACATGAAACTCACCAGCAAGTCGCCGTTTGCCAAGGCCGCGGTGGGGTACAACCATCAGTTCGACAGCATGACCATGCGCGTCGAAGTCGGCGCCCGCCACACCCTCGACGGCCGCGCCAAGCTCAAGGTCGACGGCATTGGCAGCGACACCGTGGACCTCAAGGACCGCACCAACCCTTACGCCGAAGTCAGCCTGCTGATGAACCAGAATGGCGACCTGCCAGTGATGGCTGGCCTGTACTACACCCGCACCGAGTACAAGCTCGATGCGGATTCGGAAGTGGCCGATAACACCAAGCTCAAGCGCGATGAGTACGGCTTCAAGGTCGGCCTGGCTTTCTAAGCCGGCTGTTACGGGCGCCGGCTTCGCCGGTCGCCCAACCCTGTCCGCCCAAGCCCCCTTTATGTCCGCCAATACCCTCAACACCGCGCCGCCACTGACTTAGTGTGAACCCAGCTGTTCATACCTAAAAAGAGAGGGTGGCTATGTGGTCTACGACCTCCTGTCGCATCGGTTTGCTGCTGGCCTTGCTTGGCCTGCTGTCAGCCTGTGACGACAAACCGCAACAGACTACGGCGCGCAACGCCGTACCCACCGATCCGACCCTGGCCCAGCTTTACGACAGCAGTTGCAAACTCTGCCACGCCAACCCGGCATCCGGCGCGCCACTGACCGGCGATAGCCAGGCCTGGAGCCCGCGTGTCGCCCAGGGCGCGGATACGCTGTTGGACCATACCCTCAACGGCTACAACGGCATGCCGCCGATGGGCCTGTGCATGCAGTGCTCCGAAGAGCAGTTTCTGGGGCTGATCGGTTTCATGGCCGGTGTTCATATCCAATAACAACAATGGGGTAGGTGATGGTGCTTTCACGCAGGCAACTGTTGCAGCGCTCGGCGGTGGCCGGTGCATTTCTGGCGATGAGCAGTAACCCGGCGCTGGCGCAATTGGCCCGGGCACCGCGCTTGATCCCCTGGCGTAACTGGTCGGGGGCACAAAGCTGCCTGCCCCTTGAGCGGCTGGCACCCAAGGACCTGGGGGAGTTGGTAAAGGCCATTCGCCAGGCGCCGGGCAAGATCCGTCCAGTGGGCTCGGGTCACTCGTTCAGCGCCTTGGTGCCGACTGATGGCACATTACTCTCGCTGAGCTTTTTCAACGGCTTGCTCGACCACGACGCCAGCACCCTGCAAGCCACCTTCGCTGCTGGCACACCCATGTCACGCATGGGGCCAGCGCTCAAGGCGGTCGGCCAGGCGTTGCCGAACATGGCAGACATCGACTACCAGACGCTGGCGGGGGCCATTAGCACCTCGACCCATGGCACTGGCGTCGGGTTTTCCTCGTATTCCGCCGGTGTCACCGGCCTGCAACTGGTGACGGCCCAGGGCGAAGTGCTGGACTGCGACGCCAACCGTGAGCGCGAGGTGTTCAGTGCCGCGAGGGTGTCACTGGGCGCGCTGGGCGTGGCCACCCGCGTGCGGCTGCAAAACCGCACGCCTTACCGCCTGCGGGAGCGCCAATGGATCGCCCGCACCGAAGAACTGCTGGAGGATGTGGCGAAAAACACCCGGGAAAACCAGCATTGGGAGATGCTGGTGGTAACACATTCGGACTACGCCTTGTCCATCGCTCTCAACGAGACCACCGACGCTCCGACCCCACCGATCGATCCGGCAGAGGCGGGCGGCAATGAGTTTGTGTCGATCATCGAAAACCTCGACAAATACGCCAGCGACTTTCCCCAGGCACGCCGCACGCTGCTCAACAGCCTGCGCTATTTCGCCAGTTTCCAGGACCGGGTGGCCGAGTCATTCGAAATCTACGCCAACGTACGCAACGTGCGTTTCAACGAGATGGAGTATTCGGTGCCCGCCGAGCATGGCCCGGCCTGCCTGCGGGAAATCCTCAAGCTGATCCGCGACAAGGACCTGCGCACCTGGTTTCCCATCGAGTACCGCTACGTCAAGGCCGATGATATTCCCCTGAGCATGTTTGAAGGCCGCGACAGCTGTTCGATCTCGGTGCACCAGCACTACACCATGGACCACCACAACTTCTTCGCGGCCGTCGAGCCGATCTTCTGGAAATACGCCGGGCGGCCCCATTGGGGCAAATTGCACACCCTCAATGCCCGCACCTTGCAGGCCCTGTACCCGCGCTGGAATGAGTTCGCGCGAGTGCGCCAGGCCCTCGACCCCGGCGGCAAATTCCTTAATGCACACCTGTCATCCATCCTGGGAGTCGCCTGATGAATCGCAGACACTTCATGGCCGGTACCCTGGGCGCCGGCGCCTTGCTGGTGGCGGGCGCGGCGCTGCTGCGTCCGGCTGACCGAGGGTCGCCGTACAGCGAGTATTTTCGCCAGTTGAACCAGCAGCTCAAGGCCCATGGGCCCATGCGGCCGGTGCTGCTGATAGACCTGGATCGCCTGGATCACAACATCGACATCGTCATGCAATCGGTGCAACGCGGCGCCAAGCACCTGCGGCTGGTGGAGAAATCCCTGCCAGCACCGGGACTCTTGGCCTACATCGCCAAGCGCGCGGGTACCCGCCGCTTGATGTCGTTTCACCAACCCTTTCTCAACCACGACGCCCAGGTATTTCCCGATGCCGATATCCTGCTGGGCAAGCCGTTGCCGGTACGTTCGGCCGAGCTGTTCTATCAACACCACCAAGGGGCATTCGATCCCGCCCGGCAATTGCAGTGGTTGCTGGACACCCCACAGCGCCTGCAACAATACCTGGCGCTGGCCCAGGGCCTGGGCACGCGGCTGCGGATCAATATCGAACTGGATGTGGGCCTGCATCGCGGCGGTATCAGCGACAACGCGGTGTTGGGGCAAATGCTGGGGTTGATCCGCGCGCATCCGCAGCACCTGGAGTTTGCCGGCTTCATGGGCTACGACCCATTTGTCGGCATGGGCGTGCCGGGCATTCTCGGATCGCCCCAGGCGCTGTTCGAAAAGGTCATGCAACGTTACAACGGTTTTGTCGACTTCAGCCGCCAGCAGTTTGCGACGCTGTGGCGTGATGACCTGACACTCAATACCGCTGGCAGCCCCAGCTACCGGATGCATGAGCAGGAACAGTTGAGCAGCGAAGTCTCGGTAGGCACGGCGCTGCTCAAGCCTACGCATTACGATCTGCCTTCCTTGAGTGAGCATGTCCCGGCGGCCTACATCGCCACGCCCGTCCTCAAAAGCACCGGTGCGGTCAACATCCCGGCGCTGGACGACAAGTCCCGGTTGCTGTCGTGGTGGGATCGCAACCAACGCGCCACGTTTTTTATCTATGGCGGCAACTGGATGGCCGATTTCGAGTCGCCTGCAGGGCTGCAAAGCAATGGCTTGTATGGCCGTAGCTCCAACCAGGAGATGGTCAACGGTTCGCCTGGGGTTGGCTTGAACATCGACGACCAGGTGTTCCTGCGCCCGGCCCAGACCGAGTCGGTACTCTTGCAGTTTGGCGATCTGCTGGCGGTGCGCGGCGGCAAAATAGTCGACAGCTGGCCGGTTTACACCGGATGAAATGCCGCGTCCCTATGTAGGCACCGACGGTGGTGAAGGCCTTGTTGTGGCTAGGGGGCAAGCCCCCTAGCCACGGGTGATTGCTACAAGGCAAACGGAATTGTCAGCTTGGCCCACAACATATCGCCTTGCGGCCGGTTCTCGACATCAAACTCCTTGGCCCAACGCACCTCTGCGCTGGCGTACTTGAGAAAGGTGAAGTACACCGCCGGCCCAATCGCAAACACCTGGCCACGCACACCGTCGTTGACTTCTTCGCCATAGATATTGGTCACGGTGCGTCCGTACTGCTTATCGTCAGTCGTCTGCTTGAGGTAGTAGCCATTGATGCCCAGGCTCAGGTTGTCGGTCACTTTGTAGCTGGCCGAGTAATCGAAGTGGAAAATCTGCCCCGAGCGGTAGTCCGTAGCGTGGTTTTCCTGGTTGAAACTGTAGGTGGTCTTGATCGACAGCTCAGTGCGCTCGTCAGGTAGCCATGTCACTGACACCAGCGGCTTGTAGGTGTAGAAATTGTTGCTGGTGTTGGCCAGGCGCGAAGCGTCGTATTCACCGGTAGGCACGGTGATTTCTACCGCGGCGCCCAGGGTCAGATTCTTGCCCAGGTCCCACAGGATAATCGGCGCGATAGTGGTGTCGCCCATGCTTTCACGTTGGTCAGACATGCCAAACAGGGCCACTTGTTGCTTGAGGTAGGGCTCGGCGATATAGCCACCCAACCGCCCGCCAAACACCCGCAACGGGCTCAGGTAATCCAGGCGCGGGATAATTGCATCCGAGCGGATCTTCACCTGTGGCACCTTGCCCCCGAGGGAACTGATATCCAGCTTCGTGGCTTCATAGTGGTTGTAGTAAAGGTTGAAGGCGAACATGTGGTCCGGCAGGTGATCCACATCCAGCGGCAGGATGTAAAAGCCATCGGTACCGGGGCCGATATTGTCCACGCCGCCCTCGGTGGCCAGGGTCGGCAGGCTGAGAAGGGCCAGGGCAAGGGGCAGGGGGGCAAGCGCGCGGGTCGGGTTCATGTCTGGGCTCATTATTATTGTTGGATGAATGCACCGTCGGCCCTCATCGGAGCCTTGCCCATAGAAATAAGCCCTCGACGCCCCGCAGGGCAGGGTATTGGCGGCCACATAGGGGGGCTTTGCCGGACAGCGTTCATTCAGAGTGCGGCAAGCCTTGCAAGCACCTATGATTGTCAGGATGTTTCTAAAACAATAACCGGGCAAAGAGTCGGGAATCGCAGATCCATGCACAGCAAAACCGTTGATCCACACTACGAACTGGCGCTGGTCTCGCCTTTTCTCCTGCAAACCCTGGGGCAGGTTGCGGCGCAGAAGGGCGTCAATGCCGAGCATCTGTGCCGTGGCCTGGGGTTTACCCTGGCAGACCTGGATGACCCGGCGCTGCGCATTTCCTACCGCCAGGCCGTGGCGATGATCCAGCGTGCGCTCAAAGTCCTGCCAGACCAGGGGCTGGGCCTGTGTGTCGGCAATCAGAATGTGCTGGGCACCCTGGGCCTGCTCGGGCATGTCATCTCACTGTGCAAGACCCTGCGCGATGCCTTTGCCGTGGGCGAGCGCCACCAACACACCTCCGGCGGCATCGCCACCTCGCGCATCCACGAAGGCGCCCAGCAGGTCATGGTCGATGTCGAGTGCCTGCTGCCCTTTGCCGAGGTCCAGGTATTTGCCGCCGAGGAGTTTTTTGCCAGCCTCATGATCTACGGGCGGACCTTGGTGGGCAGTGAGTTCAAGCCACTGCGCATGGAGTTCATGCACGCGCCACCGGCGTATGCCGGCGAGTACCAGCGTTTGTTCGGTGACGATGTGCGCTTTGGCTGCCTGCACAACCGCATGGTCCTGGAGGCCCAGTGGCTCGACGTGCCGCTGCCGAATCACCACGCCTTGGCATTGCGCCAGGCCCTTGGCCTGCTGGAGCTGGTAAGTGCCCAACTACACCGGAAAATGGACCTCATCCAGGCGGTGGAACGCGCTATTTCCCGCGACTTGCAGGGCAGCCAACTGGAGAAGGTCGCCAGTGACCTGAACATGAGCGGCCGCACCCTGCGCCGGCGTCTGACCGAGCATGGGCTGACCTTCGAAGCCTTGCTGGAACAGGTGCGTCGCGCCCGGTGCATGGGGCTGCTGGGCAACCCGAGCCTGTCCATCGAACGCATTACCCAAGAGGTGGGCTACAGTGATGTGCGCAGCTTTCGCCGGGCGTTCAAGCGCTGGACGGGGCTCAGTCCCAGCGCATTCCGCAGCGTGGGATGAGGGCCACGCCGGGCCGCGCAATTGCATTGAACCCTATTGCCCGGCCAGTGCCACATTAGGGGAACGCACACTTATCTGGAGGTTGGCATGCGCACCATCGATCTGGCGGGTACCCCAGTCCCGGTCATCGGCCAAGGCACCTGGCGTATGGGTGAAGACCGTGGACGGCGTACAGCGGAAGTGACTGCGCTGCAATTAGGCATTGACGAAGGCATGACCCTGATCGACACCGCCGAGATGTACGGCGAAGGCGGTGCTGAAGAAGTGGTCGGGCAGGCGATCCAAGGGCGTCGGGAGCAGGTATTCCTGGTCAGCAAGGTCTATCCGCATAACGCCAGCAAAGCGGGAGTTCCCCGTGCCTGTGAGGCCAGCCTCAAACGCTTGGGCACCGATCATATCGATCTGTATCTCCTGCACTGGCGTGGGCAACACCCGCTTGCCGAAACGGTTGAAGCCTTTGAACGACTGCGGGAGGCCGGCAAGATCGGGCGCTGGGGCGTTTCCAACTTCGACGTATCAGACCTCCAGGAGCTGGCATCACCCGCCTGCGCCACCAATCAGGTGCTCTACAACATCGAACAGCGCGGCATTGAATTCGACCTGTTGCCCTGGTGGCAACAGCATCACCTGCCGTTGATGGCTTACTGCCCAATCGCCCAGGGTGGGGAACTGTTGGCCAGCCCCACCCTCAAGCAGATCGCCCGTCGACATCAAGTCACACCGGCCCAGGTTGCCCTGGCGTGGGTCTTGCGGCAGACCGGTGTCATCGCCATCCCCAAGGCCGTCACCCCCGAACACGTGCGCCTCAATGCCGCCGCGGCCAGGCTGGTTCTCGACGAACATGACCTTGACGCTATCGACCGAGTATTCGGTGCGCCGATACGCAAGCATCCGCTGGCAATGGTCTGAAGCCCTACTGAGGCGGGCGCGCGTGTCGCGCTACCGCCTCACCTGTGGCCGGGTTCAACCCGCTACCGGGCTGCGCCAGTCGTCAGAGCCGGACGTGCCCGAGACCTCATGGGTCCAGACGATTTTGCGGTAGGTAAAGTGCACATCTTCAAGGTGGGTGAAGTGTGCATTTCCCGGGTCCTGGCAGTTGGGCATCCGCGACTGGATATCGACGATGATCGCGTCCTCCAGCTCGATGGTGAAGTAATGCTCCTGGGTGCCGGCGGAGGAGGTGCGATACCACTCCAGGCGGCACTTGACCATTTCCCCCGACGTCAGTGCGCTGAACAGCAACGGTGAAGATTTATCGAATACCTTGCTGATCATCAGCGGCTTGTGTACACGCTGGCCGGTGGGTTGGCCCGACTGCGGATCACGGGGAATGATGACCTGATGCTGGAAGGCCTCGACCAGGATCTGGTCCTCGTGGCCTTCCTGATAGATATTGCCTACCGAATCCTGGGTGAACGTGCCTGCCGTGATCAAACCTTGCTTGGTACCGGTGATCGAGAGGTATGCGGGTGTTGGCATAATTGGTTTCCTTGCCTGATAGATAAGTTGGCGCCACAGGGCGCTACTACTCGCTAACAAGAAGTGTGCCGGATAATAGTTGGCCTAATAAAATAAGGGCGTTTCTTGGGGGAGGGGGCGTAACGGTGCGTGGGCGGTATGATTTCTGGTTTATAAGTTGGTTTTCTTTGCGCAATAGTGCGCAGATATTTGCACTGTTGGGCACGTCACGATATTGAAAGGTGAATGTTTGCTTTCAAGGTGAGTTGATTGAAAAGAGTGCGCATTTTTTTGCGCATCCCTGCGCGCTGTATGAGGCTCGCTAAGGCTGGAAACCTCTTGGCGTGGCAGGGGCATCGATTACGTGCGCTTACAAAGTTGCGAGATTTTATTATCTTTGTAGGATTCTACTTAACTACGCCTTAGTGGCTTGTCCAATAAAATATGGCTGCTATTGTTTGCACTTGTCCCAGCGTGAAAATGGAATTCAGCAAGTATGTCGTCGGCGCTTAATAGCTGTTTGCCATACTTTAATTCAGCATTGATCAGCACAGTGCAGCCCATCATGGTTTACTCAGACAAACTTTCTGCGCATTACTTGGAAGTTGCCCGCTCACCGATTTCCATTGCCTGTTTTGCAGGGCCGGACGTCCGTTATTCGCCAGCGTACGAAGCGCTGGAAAGCGAGTTGGACAAGGCCCGGTTGATCCATGGCAACAACCAGCCCGACTGGCAGCAGGTCATGGACAAAAGCGAGGCGTTGTTGCGTCACGAGTCCAAGGATCTGCGGGTCGTTGCCTGGCTGACGTGGGCCCTGTATCGGTGTGAGTCCTTTCCTGGTCTGTTGGCTGGGCTTGGCATGTTGCGCTACCTCTGTGAACACCACTGGACGACGGTACACCCCATCAAGCAGCGAACTCGCATCGCGGCCTTTGGCTGGTTGATGCAGCGCATCGAGCCGGTACTGGCGCAGAGCGTTGCCCTCAGAGAGCAACGCTCCCTGTTCCAGTGCATGGCAGGGCATTTGGCGTGTCTTGACGAGCTATGGGTTGGGCACCTGGGGGACGACGCTCCGTTGCTGCTGGCAGCCCGCAGGCATCTCGCGGACAAGCTGCAACGAGCCCAGGAGAGCGCTGCACCACAGTCCGGGGTGAGCGCGGTGGTTGCCCAGGTCAAGCAGGCGGCGACTCAACTGCTGGCGCCTGAGCCTGTGGTGAACAACGAAAAAGACGTACACAAGCTCCTGCGCGCACTGCAAGACAACGCTCGCCCCCTGTGTGCCTGGTGGCTGCGCCAGAACGCCACCGATCTGCGGGCCTTGCGCCTCAACCGCACGCTGGCGTGGCTGGGCATCACCGGTCTTCCCGATAGCAACAGCGATCAGATAACGCCCTTGCGCGGGCTGGTGCCCGACAAGCTCAAGCGCTACCAGGAGCGATTTGCCCAAGGGCATTACGCCGACCTGCTGCTGGAGCTTGAAGCCAGCCTGGCGAGTGCGCCTTTTTGGTTTGACGGTGTGCGCATGGTCTGGGAATGCCTGCAAGCGCAGCAGGCCGAATTGGCAATGGTCGAGACAGAGATTCAGTTCGCCCTGTTGCTACAACGATTACCCGGGCTCGCCCAGTTGCGCTTCCACGATGGAGCGCCCTTTGCCGATGCCGCCACCCGCGGATGGATCGACACCCAGGTCAGCCGCCACCTGCAAGCACGGGTGCCGGTCCGGAACACTGGCGGCGCCGGTCCGGCGCCATGGGAGGAGGCCTTGCAGGTGGTTGCTCCGCTGCTGCGCAAGGAGGGGCTGAAAGTTGCGGTCCAGGCCTACAAAAGTGCCATGCAGGCGGCGCGGGGTGATCGGGCGCGGTGTTACTGGCGCCTTGGCCTGGCTCGGTTGTGTATCCAAGGTGCCAAGCACGACTTGGCCAGGATCCAGCTTGAGCAGCTCGAGCAGGAGTTACAGCATGCCGGCCTATATCGCTGGGAGCCCGATCTGACCCTTGAGGTATTGCAACTGTTGTACGCCTGTTACGACGTATTGCCCCAGGGCCATGGCCTGCGCGAGCGCAGGGAGGATGTCCATCGCAAGCTGTGCCAGGTCGATCTGGAAGCGGTACTCGAATAGGTTTTCCCGTCATCAAGCAAAGGAGAAACAACATGGCCAAAGAAGGTTCGGTCGCCCCCAAGGAACGTATCAATATCACGTTCAAACCGGCCATAGGCGGTGCCCAGGAAGAAGTAGAGCTGCCTTTGAAGCTGCTGGTCGTGGGTGATTTCACCCAGCGCGAAGACACGCGCAAGGTTGAAGACCGCAAGCCCATCAGTATCGATAAGAACACCCTGGACGAGGTGCTGGCCAAACAAGCCTTGATGCTGACGTTGAGTGTTCCCAATCGGCTGCAGGAAACGGACGAAGCCGACGAGTTGGCGATCCAGGTGCGCATCAACGCCATGAAGGATTTCAATCCGGCTCAACTGGTGGAGCAAGTTCCGCAATTACACAAGCTGATGGCGCTGCGTGAGGCGCTGGTGGCGCTCAAAGGCCCCCTGGGCAATACACCGAGTTTTCGCAAGGCCATAGAAAGTGCGCTGGCCGATGACCAGGCCCGCGCGCGGGTGCTGGCCGAACTGGGGCTGAACAGCCCTGCCGCATGACCCACTCAGTAAAAAGGACACTGATAGCATGACCTCCAGCCCTAACGCCTATGCGGCACCCCTGGATACCGGATACAGCATTCTCGACGACATCATCGCCCAGACCCGCCTGACCGCCGATGATGAAACCTACGACATCGCCAGGCGCGGCGTCGCCGCGTTCATCGAGGAATTGATCAAGCCACAGAACCGCGGGGAGCCAGTCAAGAAGCAGCTGGTAGACCGGATGATTGCCGAGATCGACACCAAGCTCAGCCGGCAAATGGACGAAATCCTCCACCACCCCGAATTCCAGGCACTGGAATCGGCCTGGCGCGGCTTGCAGTTGCTGGTGGATCGCACTGACTTTCGCGAAAACATCAAGATCGAGTTGCTGAACGTCTCGCGCCAAGACCTGCTGGATGATTTCGAAGACTCACCCGAGGTCGTTCAGTCGGGGCTCTACAAACACACCTACAGCGCCGAATACGGTCAGTTCGGTGGTCAACCCGTGGGCGCGATCATCGCCAACTACTTCCTTTCACCCAGCGCGCCCGACGTCAAGCTGATGCAGTATGTTTCCAGCGTCGCTTGCATGGCCCATGCGCCATTCATAGCCGCTGCCGGGCCTGGCTTTTTCGGCCTGGAGAGCTTTACCGGCCTGCCAGACCTGAAGGACCTGCAGGACCACTTCGAAGGGCCACAATTTGCCAAGTGGCAGAGCTTCCGCCAGAGCGAGGATGCCCGTTACGTCGCCTTGACGGTGCCACGTTTTCTCCTGCGAACGCCCTACGACCCGGTGGATTCTCCGGTCAAGACCTTCGCCTATAACGAACATGTCGTCAGCAGCCACGAGCATTATCTCTGGGGCAATACCGCCTATGCCTTCGCCACGCGCTTGACTGACAGCTTTGCCCGTTTCCGCTGGTGCCCCAACATCATCGGCCCGCAAAGCGGGGGCACGGTGGAAGACCTGCCGCTGCATCATTTCCAGAGCATGGGTGAAATCGAAACCAAGATCCCCACCGAAGTGCTGGTCTCCGACCGTCGGGAATATGAGTTGGCCCAGGAGGGTTTCATCGCCCTGACGATGCGCAAGGGCAGCGACAACGCCGCATTCTTTTCCGCCAGTTCCGTGCAGAAGCCCAAGCGTTTCGGGATCAGCGCCGAGGGAAAGGCGGCCGAGTTGAACTACAGGCTCGGCACCCAGCTGCCGTACATGATGATCGTCAACCGCCTGGCGCACTATTTGAAAGTGCTGCAGCGCGAGCAGTTGGGTTCGTGGAAGGAACGTACCGATCTGGAGTTGGAACTCAACAAGTGGATTCGCCAGTACGTCGCGGACCAGGAAAACCCCAGCGCCGAGGTTCGGGGGCGACGTCCATTGCGGGCGGCGCGGATTGTTGTCAGTGATGTTGACGGCGAGCCAGGCTGGTATCGCATCAACCTCAGCGTACGCCCGCACTTCAAATACATGGGGGCGGATTTCACCCTGTTCCTGGTTGGCAAGCTCGATAAAGAATGAGCCGGGAACTTGAGATGAGTCAGTACAGCGGTTTCCTTGAGCGCCTTGCCGGTACTGCGCCTGCGTTGGCGGGGCGCACACCACGCGCCTGCGTTGCGGCATCGGTGGCCATCCACTTGGGCAACATGCTCAGCACCCGGGCAGGCAGTGTGCAGACGCTGCCTGACTACGGTTTGCCGGACCTGAATGATATGCGCCTGAGCCTGCACGAGTCCCTGAGCCAGGCACGCTTTCTGATCGAACGCTTCATCGCGGCCTACGAGCCGCGCCTGAGCAATGTCCGGGTCGTCGCATTACCCCAGGGTCGCGATCCGTTGGCGCTGGCCTTTGATATCCAGGGCGCGCTGAATATCGACGGGGTTATGCAGGACGTGGTGTTTAGCGCAAGCCTGGCCGGCAGTGGACGCGTGGAGGTCGCCCCAGGTGTCCTTTAACCGCTATTACCAAAGTGAACTCAATGCCTTGCGGCAATTGGGGCGGCGCTTCTGCGAACGCAACCCGGCGCTTGCCCCATTCCTCGGGGACAGAGGCCGGGACCCGGATGTAGAGCGTTTGCTTGAGGGCTTTGCGTTCCTGACGGGCCGCCTGCGACAGAAACTCGATGATCAGTTGCCGGAGCTCAGCCATTCGTTGATGCACCTGTTGTGGCCCAACTACATGCGACCAATACCCGCGTTCAGCATGTTGCAGTTTGCGCCGCTGTTGCGCGCAGGGCCCGGCATTACGGTCGAGCGCGATACACCGGTGGAAAGCGTGGCGATCGAGGGTGAGCGCTGCCGTTTTCGTACGTGTTATGCAACGCAGGTGCTGCCACTTGAACTCACAGCGCTGGATTACTCCGCGCAAGGCAAGGGGGCCTTGCTGAGCCTGCGCCTGGAGATGACCGCCGAAGGGTATATGGGCGAACTGGCACTTGAACACCTGCGCTTGCATCTTGCCGGGGAGCGCTATGTCAGCCAGATGCTTTACGTGAGCCTGCTGCGTCACCTGCAGGGCATTGAGCTGCTGCTGCTCGATGGTGAGTGCAAACCACTGCAGGGGCGCGACGGTCAGGTCCTGTCGTTACCATTACCGGCTTCTGGCGTTCGGCCCGCCGGTTTTTCCCAAGACGAGGCGCTGCTGCCCTATCCGCCGAATGCCTTCACCGGGTATCGGCACCTACAGGAGTATTTCGCGTTTCCTGACAAGTACCTGTTTGTCGACGTCAATGGCCTGGATGTGCTGCAAAGCTTGCCGGATGACCTGCTCAAGCAGGCTCGGGGTTTGGAGTTGCGCTTTAAGCTGCGTCAGCGCAATCCCGAGCAGGTGCTCCCGACAGTGGACAACGTGAAGCTGTTTTGCACCCCGGTGGTCAACCTGTTCAAACACGATGGGGTACCGATCCGACTGGATGGCAAGCAGGACGAGTACCTGCTGCAGGGAACTGACTACGCACCAGGCCACTGCGGGGTGTTCTCTGTAGACCAGGTCACGGGATGGCGTCCGGGTGGCCTGGGCTACCAGACCTATGTGCCGTTCGAGTCGTTCGAGCACGATCAGCAGACGGCGAGCTACAGCATTCGCCAGCGGCCCTCGGTGCAACACACCGGCCTGGATACCTACCTGAACTTTGGCATTCGTCAGTCCCAGGAGCAGGAAACCCTGTCCGTCGAACTGACCTGTACCAACCATGATTTGCCGCGCAAATTGCGGATCGGTGACATCAACCAAGCCTGCGAGCAAACACCCGAGTTCCTGTCCTTTCGCAATATCACGGTCGCCACCCCTGGCATCGCGCCTCCGCTGGACAGCGGTTTTCTGTGGAAGCTGATCAGCAACATGTCGCTCAATTACCTGTCCCTGAGCGATATCAATGCGCTGAAAGTGGTGCTCGAAACCTATGACTTGCCGCGCTACCACGATCGCCAGGCCGAAAAAGTCAGCGTCCATCGGTTGGGTGGATTGCGCTCCATAAGCCAGCGCCCCATCGACCGGTTGCATCGTGGCTTGCCGATTCGGGGGGTGGCAATCGACCTGATCGTCGATCTCCAGCACTTTCTCGGAGAGGGCGATTTGTTTGTATTTGCTTCAGTCCTCAACGAGTTTTTTGCGCTGTACGCGAGCCTTAACTCGTATCACGAACTGCGTGTTACCAGCACACAAGGAGAGGTGTATCTATGGCCATCCCGGATGGGCCAGCAAGCCCTGCTTTAACCGAATTATCCCGGACCATTCGCGAGTATTCGCTGTTCCAGGCGGTCTCGCAGGTCATTGAGCGTATACGCGATGCCCACCCCTGCCTTGACGATGAGGCGCTTTATGAGCACCTGGAGTTCCAGGCCAATCCGGGGCTGGGGTTTCCCGGCAACGACATTGACCGAGTGACATTTTTTGTCGAGCGCGGGCAACTACGGGCACGCATGCGCCTCAACGTATTGGGGCTGGTGGGGGCAAACTCGCCACTGCCGGCATTCTATGCCGAACACGCATTGAGCGAGCGCGCGGGCGGTAATCCTGTCGCGGATTTCCTCGACGTGTTTCACCACCGTTTGCATCGGCTGATGCTGCCTCTGTGGCGCAAGTACCGCTACCGGGTGTGCTTTCGAGCGGGTGCCAGCGACTCGTTTTCCGAGCAGATGTTTGCCCTGATAGGCCTGGGCGGCCGGGCCATACGCAGTGCTACACAACTGGATTGGAATCGCTTGCTGCCCTACCTGGGTTTGCTGGGTATGCGCGCCCATTCGGCGGCGCTTATCGAAACGGTGCTGCGTTACTACTTCAAACACTCGCAGCTGATGATCGAGCAATGCGTCAAGCGCAAGGTGGTGATTGCCCCCAGGCAATGCAACCAATTGGCGCAAGCGAACAGTCGCCTGGGGCAGGACCTGGTCCTTGGGCGGCAGGTTGTGGATCGTGCCGGCAAGTTCAGGGTGCATCTGCAGGACCTCGACTGGCAGCGTTTTCATGACTTTTTACCTGGCGGCGCAAGCTACTCGCCGCTGTGCGCGCTGGTTCGTTTCGCCGTCCGCGACCCTCTGGACTTCGACCTGCGCCTGGCCCTGCGCCCCGGCGAGGTGCGGGCGCTGCACATAGGCCAACGCAATGTGTGCCGGCTGGGATGGACCAGTTGGATGGGGCAGGCGCGCGCGGATGGCGTGCTCATTCTGGCGAGTCAACTCGGGAGCGACGGATGAATATGATGAATGTGGATTTGCAGCAATTGATTCGTGTGCTGGCGCCTCAGACTCGCCATGACCTGGAGCACGCCGCCGCACGCTGTGTGGCCCGTGGGGGCGCCGAAGTCCTGGTGGAGGATGTCTTGCTGGCGCTGCTGGAGCGCCCACAAGGGCTGCTGGCGCGTGCTCTGCAAGACGCTGGCGTTGAACTGGGCGAACTGCAAGCGACACTGCAGCCCAGGATGGGGCAGGGGACTACGCGCAACCCGGTGTTCGCACCGCTGCTGGTGCAATGGCTGCAGCAAGCGCTGGTCGTTGCCCAGTTGGAGTTGGCTCAATCGAATGTCAGTGACGCGGCCTTGATCCTTGCCTTGTTGCGTAACCCGCTGCATCACGCGGGCTGCCGCTATCAGGTGTTGTTGGCCCGCCTCGATGCGCAGCGCCTGCTTGAGTTTGCCTTGAGCGACCATGCCGAAGCTTCCCGTACACCCGCTTGTGCCCAGCATGAATCACTGTTGCAGCGTTTCACCCATGACCTGACCCAGCAGGCCCGTGAAGGGCGGGTCGACCCGGTGTTGTGCCGGGACGCAGAGATCGCGCAGTTGATCGATATCCTGGCACGCCGGCGCAAGAATAACCCGATCATTGTGGGTGAGGCCGGTGTCGGCAAGACCGCGCTGGTCGAGGGGCTGGCCAGGCAAATTGCCCAGGGACAGGTGCCTCCGGCGCTCAAGGAAACGCGCCTGCTGATCCTCGATATGGGGCTGTTGCAGGCGGGCGCCAGCATCAAGGGCGAGTTCGAACGGCGGCTCAAGGGCGTTATCGAGGAGGTCAATGCCGCGTTGGTGCCGGTGATCCTGTTCATTGACGAGGCACACACCTTGATCGGTGCCGGTGCCGGTGGCTCGGCGGGCAGCGGCGATGCGGCGAACCTGCTAAAGCCAGCGCTGGCTCGTGGCGAGCTGCGTACCATCGCTGCTACCACCTGGTCGGAGTACAAGAAGTACTTCGAAAAGGATCCGGCACTGGCCCGACGCTTTCAGCCGGTGCATGTACATGAGCCGAGTGTCGATGAGGCAGTGACGATCCTGCGCGGTCTCACTTCGGTGTATGAAGCCAGCCACGGCGTGTACGTGCGCGATGACGCCGTGGTTGCCGCCGCGCAGTTATCGGCACGCTACCTGGCTGGGCGCCAGTTGCCCGACAAAGCCGTGGATGTGCTCGATACCGCCTGCGCCCGCGTGCGCATCAGCCTCGTCACAGCCCCATCGGCGTTGCAGGCCGTGGCTACCCAATTGGCGCAAAGTACTGGTGAGTACCGGGCGCTTTGCCGCGACAGGGATGCCGGGTTGCCCATTGATCCAGGTGCGCTGCAGGTCCTGGCTGCGCGCCTGGACGCCGCCGGTTGCGAACATGAGCAGCTCACGCAGGCCTGGACGCGTCAGCGCGAGATGGCCGAGCGGGTGCTGGCCCTGCGCATGCAGCTGAATCAAGCCAGGCAGGCAGGCCAGGCCATCGAGGTGCTTGAGCAGCAACTGTGCGAAGCCCATGGCAGCTTGCTGGCCGAGCAATCGCGACAGCGCCTGGTGAGTTTCGAAGTATGCCCGCGGCTGGTGGCGCAAGTGATCAGTGCCTGGACCGGAATTCCACTCAGCCAAGTGGCTTGCGAACACAGCGTCAAGGTGCTCGACTTCGATACCGATCTGCGTACGCGCATTCTCGGCCAGGAACAGGCGGTACAGATGCTGGACCGTTCGATGCGTGCGGTTGCGGCGGGCATCAACCGTGCCGATGCACCCGTGGGCGTGTTTCTGCTGGTCGGCCCCAGTGGGGTTGGCAAGACGCAGACGGCACTGGCCTTGGCCGACCTGTTGTATGGCGGCGAACGGTTCCTGACCACCATCAACATGTCCGAGTACCAGGAGAAGCATTCGCTGTCGCGCCTGATTGGCGCTCCGCCCGGTTATGTCGGTTATGGCGAGGGCGGTGTGCTGACCGAAGCCGTCAGGCAAAAGCCCTATTCGGTGGTGCTGCTCGATGAGGTCGAGAAAGCACACCTGGGTGTCATGAATCTGTTCTACCAGATCTTTGACAAAGGGCGGGCCAATGATGGCGAGGGGCGCGAGATCGACTTTCGCAACACGCTGATTCTGATGACCTCCAACCTTGGCAGCGACTGCACCATCGACCTGTGCGGCGCTACGCAGCGTCCCAGCGCACAAGTATTACAGGACGCCCTTGCGCCGCTGCTCAATCAGCATTTCAGGCCGGCACTGCTGGCCCGCATGCGTGTCGTGCCGTACTACCCACTGAGCGGTGCGGTGCTACGGGAGTTGGTACAAAGCAAGTTGCAGTGCCTGGGCCAACGTCTGCTGCAGCGGCACCTCGCATTCAGCTATTGCCCGCGATTGGTCGATTACCTGGCAGAGCGCTGTACCCACAACGGCAGTGGCGCGCGGTATGTCGATCAATGGATCGATAGCCATCTATTGCCCCTGATAGTCGATCGCCTGCTTGAAGCAATGGCCAGAGATGAGCATGTGCAGCGCGCCCACGCCATGCTGGACGGCGACGATCACCTCACCTGTGAGTTTGCGTGATGAGGGATACCCCATTGTTACAGGCACCGGACGTTGCCGAACAACTGGTGCAGTGGCTCATGCGCCTGGGCCTCGATAGCGATAGGGCAAGTATGCCTGGCAACCTTGCCCATGCCGCCGCGCAGTTGAGCCAGTGCTCGCTCAGCCAGGTGTACCTGTCAGATGAGGCGGGTCACGGCTTGTTCCTGGCGGCCGAACATAGGCCGCAAGCAGGGCCGTGGGAAATCGGTGCAGGCGCAGAAGTGGATCAGCAGGGCCAGCAATTGCTGCGGTTCGCCCTGGAACATAAGCGTCCCCTGAGTCTCTGCGGCCTGCAAGACTGCATGTATGACACCGCTTTCATTCCTTCAGGCCTGGTGCCATGGCAGTCGCTGTTGTGCGTCCCACTCATCCATCACCACCTACCGGTGAAGGGCATGCTGCTATGCGTCACGGAGCGCGCCCTGGACCTGCAGCCGTATGCCACGCCACTGGGGCAGTTGGGGGTTTTTGCGTTGCGCCAGCGGGCGCTGCTACAGGAGCCCGGTCGGCCAGCGGCGGCCCATCAGGCGCTCGGTAGCGCAGTGCGTCCCGCAGGCCTTGGCCTGATTGGCAACAGCGTAGCGATGGATGATACCTGCCGCTTGATCGGCAAGGTGCTGGACAGCACCTACACCGTGCTCCTGCGCGGTGAAACCGGTACGGGCAAGGAGGTGGTCGCCAGGGCGATCCATGCCATGGGCCCGCGCCGATCCAAGGCGTTTGTCGTACAAAACTGCGCGGCATTCCCGGAGGGGTTGCTCGAAAGCGAACTGTTTGGCTATCGCAAAGGTGCCTTTACTGGTGCTGACCGTGACCGTCCTGGGCTGTTCGATGCTGCCGACGGCGGTACGTTGCTGCTCGATGAAATCGGCGATATGCCCCTGTCACTGCAAGCCAAATTGCTGCGGGTATTACAGGAGGGGGAAATCCGCCCGCTGGGTGCCAGCACCGCCCATAAAGTGGATGTGCGCATCGTTGCCGCCACCCACCGTGACCTTCGCGCGATGGTGGCCCAGGGCAGTTTTCGTGAGGATCTCTATTATCGTCTCGCCCAGTTCCCGATCGAGCTGCCGGCGTTGCGCCAACGTGAAGGCGATATACGAGAGTTGGCCCGGCACTTCGCAGGTAAAGCCTGCGCCACCCAGGGGCGATCGCCGGTGTCCTGGTCAAACCAGGCGCTGGACCAGCTTTCCTGCCACAGCTTCCCCGGCAACGTGCGTGAACTTAAATGCCTGGTGGAACGTGCCGTGTTGATGTGCGACGAGGGGGTAATCCTGCCGCAACATCTCATGCTGCCACTGGCGTCACCCGCACAGGCCACCGACGCAACGCTGCGCCAACGCCTTGAGCGCGTCGAACGGGGCTTGCTGATTGATTGCCTGCACAAGAATCGCGGCAATCGTACCCGTACCGCCCGCGAGCTGGGGGTTGCCCGGCGCACCCTGTTGTACCGCCTGGCGCGGCTGAATATCCCCTTTGGTGACGTCAAGGAAGGGTGCTGAATGTTCCGCTCAATCGAATTCAATTCAATGGGAGAGCCTTGATGGTTGTTTCTCGAGGGCAGGTATTGCTGCTTGGTCTGCTGGTGTTGGCGCTAAGTGGGTGCACGGCAAATTACGTGTTTGACGACGATGACTACCGGCCGCTGGGTGATCCACGGTCCCACCAGCGTGGGCAGTAAGCCAGGAGACCTTCTATGCAGTTGGTATTTGAACTATGTAGCCATGGGCCTGGCATGCCCGGCGGCTCCCGCAATAAAGTCTTCGATGGCGCCGGAGGAGTGATTGGCCGTGGTGCCGATTGCGATTGGGTCATTGCCGACCACAGTCGCCAGTTGTCCAGCCATCATGCCTTGGTCAGCTTTCGCGACGATCAGTATTTTCTGACTGACATCAGCAGCAATGGCATTTGCCTGGGGGACAGCGCCGTGCGTTTGCGCAAAGGCCAGGCCCGGCCTATCACCCCAGGCACTGTATTTCGCATGGGCCCGTTTGAAATTCGCGCGCAGTTGTTGGAGCGCTCGGGTGGTACGAGCCCTGGCGATAACCTGATTCCGGATGACGCGTTCCTGCAGCTGGATTCCGTGCGTGCCATGAATGACCCGGCCCCGCCGAGTGTGGCGTCGAACTGGACGGATACCAGCACTGTGGAGCGTCACCATGTGATTGTGCCGACCCTGGTCGAGCCTGCTGCGACGTGCGCGCCAGCCGCTGGGCATGTTCCGGCAGTCGATACGCATGAGCGGTTCTGGCGGGATTTTTCCGAGGCGCTGGGCGTGTGCCTGGAACCTCTCGACGAGCCTGGGCGACAAGCATTGGCAGTCAAGGCAGCTGGCTTGCTCAGGCAGGCAATCGAAGGGCTGCAACAGAACCTGCACACCCATCAAGAACTGACAAGTGAATTGAACACCGCACTCGGTCGTGCACCAACCAGCGCCGAGCGTCCGTTGATGTGTGGCGCCCAAGCACTGGAGGCCATGTTGGTGGCCGATCGCCAGGGGCAGTTGCCCGCCGAACAGATGATTACCCAGGCCTATCGTGATTTGCAGGTTCACCAGGTCGCGGTGCTCGCTGGCTGTCGCGCGGCAATGCGCGGCGCTCTGGCAGCGTTTGCGCCAGGGCAACTGCTGGCCTGTTTCCAAACGCAGGGCAACACGCCGTGGATCCCCAGCAGTGGCGCCTATTGGCGGGCTTATCTGGTTCATTACCAACGCCTGGTCGAGGAAGACGGTTGGACTGAGCGCTTACTCAGCGAGGACTTTGCCAACGCCTACACGGAACAGGTACGCCTGGTTTCCACCCTTCATAGCACCTGTTCTGGATGATCTGCATGTCACGCACCACCTCTGTTCTGCTACTCGCTGTGCTGGGGCTGTTGCCCGGCTGCAGCAATCTGTCTCCCTATTCGACGCTGACCAAGCTCGATCTGACGCTGGCCGCCAGTGATCTGGTCAACCCGGATCTGCATGGCCGACCGTCACCGATCGTGGTGCGCCTGCTGGAACTCAGAAACCCCGTGGCCTTCGAGAACGCGGACTTTTTCAGCCTGTATGGCCGTGTCGAAAATACCTTGCCCAAGGACCTGGTCAGCAGCGAAGAGTGGGAACTGCGCCCCGGTGAACAGGTGACGCTCAAGCTCAGTGCAACGCCGGGCAGTCGCTATATCGGGGTGTTGGCCGCCTACCGTGATTTGCCCCAGGTGCGATGGCGCCATGTCGTGCCGTTGGCCGTCGAGTCACGGACCCGTGTCGATCTGGTACTCGACGAAACGGGCGTGCACGCGACGGATGTGCCGCCCGCCAAGGCAGGTGGCTGACATGCTGATTGATAAAGTGATCTGGCAGGAAGGCATGTTGCTGCGCCCTCAACACCTGCAGCACAACGACCGCTATTACCATCAGCAACTGGCGCGCCGCAGCCAATTGTCCCCGGGCTATGCCTGGGGGTTCTTGACATTGGAAATCGACCCGCAATACCTCGATATGGGCAAGGTGGTTGTCAATCAGGCCAGTGGGGTATTGCCTGACGGGACCCTGTTTGAGATGGCCGCGCCGCTGGTGATGGAAGTCCCAGCCAACAGTGCCAGCCAGGCGCTGTACCTGGCCCTGCCCATGCTCGCCGGCCATGCGGTCGAGGTTCGTCACCCGGCGCAGACTGACGTATTGGCCCGCTATAGCAGCTACGAAGTGGAGGTAGGAGACGCCAATGCCGGGGAAGACACGCGCTGCGCCATCACCTGCGCACGCGCGGATTTTCGCTTGGTGCTGGGCGATGATCACGACGTCCAGACCTACGTCAGACTCAAAGTCGCACAAGTCCTGGATTGCGACGCCCAAGGCGTTGTGCAACTCGATAGCGCATTCTCCCCGACGTTCATGCACCTGCATGACTCGCCATTTTTGCTGTCGTGCCTCAAGGAGGTGGTCAGCCTGTTGGCGTTTCGCGCTGATGCGATTGCCGAGCGCTTGCAGGACGCGGGCCAGGCGGCGGGGGCCGAAATGGGGGACTTCTTGATGTTGCAGTTGATCAACCGAATGGAGTTGACCCTGCGACATTGCCTGGACCAGGCCCGTGTGGGCCCCGATGTGCTGTATCAAACCCTGCTTGGGCTGCTGGGGGAGCTTTCGACATTTTCCAGCACGACAAAACGCGCTTGTTTTGAAGGGCGTTACCGACATAGCGACCAGGGGCCGAGCTTTCGTGAATTGATGGCCGCGATTCGTTCGGTCCTGTCGATGGTGCTGGAGCAACATGCCATTGAACTGGTGCTGCAGTCGCGCCAATACGGCGTGCAGGTGTGCCCGGTCAACGGCCTGAACCTGCTGGGTTCGGCGACCTTCATTCTGGCGGTCAGCGCGCACTGCGATTCTGAGGTGTTGCGCCAGCGGCTGCCGGCGCACCTGAAAGTCGGGCCTGTGGAGCGGATACGCGAGTTGGTCAACCTGCACCTGGCGGGGATTCAGGTCAAGCCGATGCCTGTGGCACCACGGCAGATCCCGTTCCATGCCGAGAAAACCTATTTCATGCTCGAACTCAGCGCCCGTGACCTGGAGCAGTTGGAGCATTCAGGTGGGTTCGCCTTCCATGTGAGTGGTGAGTTTGTCGATCTTGAATTGAAATTCTGGGCTATCAGGAACTGAACCCATGACCACAGAAAACGCATACCCGCAGGACGACAGAACGATCCTGCTGGACCGTCAGGGTGTCGGTCCGGCGCAGGGCGCCATGACGGATTTCGAGGCGCCACCGCGCTTTGAGCAGCTTGAGGACCGAATGATCTATGCCGCTCATTTGCACGGCGCCCAGCACTTCAGGCTTGGCCTCAACCCTCTGGTGACGTTGGCCTGGGACCTGCTGTCGGAGGTGGTTCGGCTCAAGGGCAGCCCTGCCCGTGAAGGCCTGCGCGCACTCAATGAACGTTTGTCTGCGGGTATTACGCACTTTGAAAACCAGGCCCGGCACGAGGCAATCCTCGACAGCCAAATCATGGCGGCGCGTTATGTGTTGTGCAGCGTAATAGACGAGGCAGTGGTCACCACGGCATGGGGTAGCCAGAGCGACTGGTCACAAACAAGCCTGTTGAGCCGTTTCCACAACGAAACCTTTGGCGGCGAAAAATTCTTCGAACTGCTTGAGCGACTGTCCAGGGACCCGATCAAGCACCTGGCGATGCTGGAGCTGATGTACCTGTGCCTGGCGCTGGGCTTTGAGGGTAAGTACCGGGTGTTGGAGCGTGGGCTGCTGCAATTGGACGGCATTCGTGACGCCTTGTACCGACAGATCATCCATGTGCGCGGTGACACGCCCCAGGCCTCCGGCGCCGGGCCGTCGTCCAGCGCTGCTCCCCAGCAGGCGATACGTATTGTTTCTGCAACCTGGGTTTGGCTCGCCGTCGCGATGGGCCTGGCCATCCTGTATTCGGGGTTCGCCTGGGTACTTGGAGAACAGCGCGAGAGCGTGCTGCAGCCCTATCTGCCGAGTACCACCGACATCACCCGGACACTGCTGTAACGCAGGGAGCAATCAATGAAAAGTCTATTCAAAAAGCTGGCCGCTGCCCTGGGGCTGACCTGGGTCTGGAGCCTGCTGCTGGTGTTGTTGCTGGCGTGTGTGGTGTGGTGGATCGGGCCGCTGCTGGCGGTGGATGACCGGCGTTTCTGGCTTGGCGCGACTTCGCGCCTGCTGACCATCAGTGGATTGTTCCTGGCCTGGGGCCTGACGATGGTTTTCGTCAATCGGCGCGACGCCGTGCAACCCTTTGCAGATGATGCCGGCCCGGGCCAGGTGAATTCCAAACAGCGCAAGGGACTTGTGGAGCACGAGCACAACAACGTTCGCGGCCGTTTCACGGAGGCGCTACAGGCCCTCAAGATGTCGCGACGCTATGGCAAGCGCGGTAAGCGCTGGCGCAACGAATTGCCCTGGTACCTGGTGATGGGATGCATTGCCAGTGGCAAGACCCGGCTGTTGCAGGCCGGTGGGCTGCAACAGCCGCTGGATCGCGTTGACTCCGGCGCCCCGCACGCAGAGGGCGCAGTGCGTCATTGCGAGTGGTATTTTGCCGAGCAAGGGGTTTTGATCGAAACCCCGGCGCGCTACCTGACACACGCCGATGCGGACGTTGATAGCGGTGGCTGGGCGACCCTGTTAAACCTGCTGAAGGCCCGCCGTCGCGCGCGTCCGCTCAGTGGCGTGCTGCTGACGCTATCAGTCGATAGCTTGCTCAATGGCAGCGAGCAGGAACTGAGCGTCGCTGCGCGCCAATTCAACAGTCGCCTTCACGATTTACAACAGACCTTGCACGTGGAGCTGCCGGTCTATCTGGTGCTGACGCAGGCCGATCATTTGCCTGGCTTTACCGAGTTTTTCGAGCACACGCAAGGGCATGCCAATGATGACCTATGGGGCGAGTCCATCTTGTCCGGCAAGACCGGGACCGATATTGCCGAAGTACGCCAGGCCTTTGAAACCTTGCTGCAGCGCTTGAGCGCGGAGCTGATCCAGCGCCTGCATCTGGAGCGCAATGGCGAGCGCCGGGGCCGGATGTTGGACTTTCCCCGGCACGTGGCGCAGATCGGTGAGCGGCTGTGTCTGTTTATCGAACTGGCGTTTTCTGCTCACCGTTACCAGCGCGTCAACGCATTGCGCGGTGTCTACTTGACCAGCTCCGGCAACGCTGCACACAGCCGTCCACGGTTTATCCAGGGCCTGTTCAAGCGGGTGGTGTTCGGTGACGTCGACCTGGCAGGCCTGGACCAGCGGGAGCGGGTGCACATCCGTCGCCGCCAGAGAGGCTTGGCGCTGGCCGCGTTCCTGGTGCTTGGAGGCATGGGTTCGTTGTGGATGTACAGTTATTCGCAGAACCATCAACGGCTGGAGCAACTGCGCGAATTGGCGCGGCCGCCCGTGCCTGGGCAGGCGGCAGAAGACCCGGTTTTGGCGATGGTTGCGTTACTGGACAGTCGATTGGCAGCCACCCAGGTCTTTGCTGCGCCGCGAGGCGCGGGTTGGTGGCAGTTCGTGGGGCTGTTCCAGGGCAGCATGAGCCGCCCGGTACTGGACACGGCGTACCAGCAGGCTCTGCTGCAACACCTGCTGGCACGGGTCAGCGAGATGTTGGAGGAGCAGGTACGCAACAGTGTGCACGACCGTCAGCAACTGCTTGTCAGCCTGCGGGCGTACCTGATGCTCAACCTGCCCGAGCACCGCGACAAACCCTGGTTGATGGATCGAGTCGCCGGGTTGTGGTCGGGGTACTACCCGGCGGACCCTGGGTTGCAGGCACGGTTGAACGCACATTTCGCGCAATTGCTCGAACAGCCCTTTGTGCGACCGCTCGACGAAACACTGGTCGCCCATGCCCGTCAGGTCTTGAAGGTGCAACCCCTGGCGGGCGTGGTCTACCGCCTGCTGCGCGAACAGGGTGCGGAACTTGAACCCTACCGTTTCACCCAGCATCTGGACCCGCATGAGCAGGTATTCGCCGGCATCGACCAGCCGATCCCAGGCTTCTTCACCCAGCATGGCTACCGTCAGTTCTTTGCGGTACAGGGGAGCCGGATGGTCGATACCATCGTGCGCGACAACTGGGTACTGGGAGAGGGCACGCAACTGAGTGCAACGGGCTTGCGCCAACTGATGGTCGAGCTGGAACAGCACTATTTCAGCGACTACGCCCAGGCCTGGGGCGCCGCACTGGCCCAGGTGCGCTTGCAGCAAAGCGATAGCACCCGACAGGTTGCCGGGCAGTTGGCGAGCCTGACGTCCGCGCGTTCGCCATTAGTGCAGTTACTGCAGCAAGTCAGGGAAAATACCCGCTTTGCAAGCCCGGTCGAGCGCCTGGAAGCGCTCCAGCCGGGCTCGCCAGTGGCCCAGACCGTCTTGGACAGCGTTGCGCAACGTGCGCCCGACAACGCACAGCGCGCACTGCAGCGGCGCTTTGAAGCCCTGCATCACTTGCTCGATGAGCAGGACAACCCAGGGCCTGCGTTGTCCCAGATGCTGCAAACCCTCAACCAACTGCAGCTGCAGTTGGCCGCCCTTGGTCGGGAAAGCCAGCCTGAGCGGGCGGCCTTTGAGATGGTCAAGCGGCGCATGCAGGGGCAACAGGATGCTTTGGGCAACCTGCGCAATGCCACGGAGCGCCTGCCCGCGGCCCTCCACGGTTGGCTGGCCGCCATGGCCGACGACAGTTGGCGGCTGGTGCTCGACGATGCTTATCGTCACCTCAATCGGCGCTATCAGAGCGAGGTGTATGGGTTCTATTCTTCTGCGATCAAACAGCGCTACCCGTTCAGTGCCCATGCCAGTAGCGACGTTGCGCTTAACGATTTCCGCGAGTTTTTCAAACCCCAAGGGTTGATGGCGCGGTTCCTGGATGAGGATCTGCGGCCTTTTGTGATTGGCGATGGCCATCGCTATCGGTTGCGCAGCCTGGATGGCCGTAGCCTGCCGATGTCACGGGCGTTGCTGGAGCAACTGGCAAAGGCGCGCACTATCCGCCAGGCATTCTTTGCCGATGACCCGAGTGAACCCGGGGTGCGCTTTACGTTGGCGCCCTACAGCCTGGATCCCACGGTCAGCCGGGCGACCCTGCGATTCGGTGACCAACAGATGGAGTACCGCCACGGGCCGATCGTGCCGATGCTGTTCCAGTGGCCAACCACCGTCGAGGACGGTCGCAGCAGCCTGGTACTGGAAGGCATGGCGCAGCGGCCAATGGGTATCGAAAAAAACACCGGGCCATGGTCCCTGTTTCGCCTGTTCGATGTGCTGCAAGGCGAGGCGGCGAATGGACGTGATGCGCGGTTGCTCAAGGCCGATATCGGCGGCCTGCGCGCCAATTACCTGCTGACCAGCCAGCGCACGCCGAACCCGTTTGAAATGGCGGCGTGGCGTACCTTCCGCATACCGGAGCAACTGTGAGCCCGCGGCTCGATGCCTGTAGCAGTGCAGGGCGCACAGATCGTGGCAAGGTCAGGCCGCGTAACGAGGATGCCTTTCTTCAACACCCGCAGATGGGCTGTTGGGCGGTGGCCGATGGCATGGGTGGCCACCGCGCGGGGGATGTCGCCAGCCAGTGGGTGGTCGATAGCCTGGCTGCGCTGCCCAGCGGCGGCGGGCTCGATGCGCGGATCAAGAGGGTCTGCCTTTGCCTGCAATGGCTTGACCGGCGCTTGCGCCAGGAGATCACCGTAACCAGCTCGAATGTGGATTGCACCATGGGCAGTACGGTGGTGGTCCTGTTGCTGGAGGGGGATCGTGCCGTCTGCATCTGGGCCGGGGACAGCCGCTGTTATCTGTGGCGCGAACGCACGTTGTACCAGTTGTCCCGCGACCACTCGCTACAGGAGCAACTGATCGTCGAGCAGCAGTTGAGCCCTGCACAGGCCCGCGCGCATCCGGCCGCGAATGCCTTGACCCGCGCGATCGGCGCCGATGAGCCGGTGGCGCTGGAAGTGTTGGAGCTGACCCATAACCCAGGAGATGTATTCCTGCTGTGCAGTGACGGCCTGTACCAGGCGCTGAGCCATGCCGAACTGGGTCAGGCGTT
Organism: Pseudomonas sp. 06C 126; assembly: GCF_001855215.1. NCBI lineage: Bacteria > Pseudomonadati > Pseudomonadota > Gammaproteobacteria > Pseudomonadales > Pseudomonadaceae > Pseudomonas > Pseudomonas sp. 06C 126. Next base: position 78,332 of record NZ_MIFU01000003.1, read on the forward strand.
GAGCCTGGCAACCCCTGAGTCAATGCTGGATCGTTTGTTTGATGGGGTCCTGCGCGGTGAAGCGCGGGATAATCTGACGGCGGTGGTTATAAAACCATGATCGCAAAACAACCCCAGTCCAGCGCTCCGCCCGGCGCCAGAGCTTCTATGCCGAAGTTACTTGCCGGTCGCTATCGCCTGGAGCGGGTGCTCGGGGTGGGTGGCATGGGCATCGTGTACCGGGCCCGTGACTTGCTCCATGAGCAATTCGGCGAACCGAGGCCCCGGGTGGCGCTCAAGGTCCTCGGTGAAAACCTTGCCCAGTCACAGGACGCGCACCTGCTGCTCTACAGCGAGTTTTCCCTGACCCGCTACCTGCGACATGAGCACGTGGTGCGGGTGTTTGCGTTTGACGTGGACACGGTCGCTGGGGTGGCGTTCTTTACCATGGAGTTGATGAGTGGCATGACTCTGGACCAATTGTTGCTCGACTGTCCGCGCGGGCTGTCCTGGCAGCAATTGCGGCCTATTGCAACTGGGCTACTGGATGCGCTGGGTCATGTCCATCGACAAGGTGTGCTGCACGGCGATGTGAAGCCCAGCAATGTCATGTTGGTGGATGACGGGCTGCGTCTGTTTGACTTTGGCCTGGCCCAAGCCAAGACTGCGCCGTTGACGGAGCTGGCGGCTTTGAATCCCCGGCGCTTCAGCGCCTGGACACCGGCCTACGCGGCCCCCGAACTGTTGGACGGCGCGCCGCTGTCGGCCAGCACGGAGCTCTATGCAACCGCGTGCCTGCTGTACGACTTGGCGCTTGGCGGGCGTAGTGCACAAGGAGGGCGGCGTGAGCCTCCCCGGCAACTGCCACGGCGTTGCTGGCCAGCGTTGCGGGTTGCGCTCAGTAGCAACCCGCAGCATCGAGCCATCACCACCGACGAGTTGCAGGCAGCCATGCAGTGTGAACACTCGGTGGTGGGCCGCTGGTTCGCCGCCCGTGCTCGTTAAGAGGAGTGCTCAGCCAGGCCATGCAACTGACAGTACTCACCCCACTCCAGGCCCGCCATTTGAGCGACTTCCCTGTGCACCTCCAGGCGCCTGGCTGCGAACTCCTGCGGCGATTGGCTGATCAGTTGCAGTGTCAGCTCCCACGCAAACAGGTTCTGGGATTCTGCCTGGGCCTCGAAGGCTTCGTGCAAAAGCTCGCGGCGGTATTGCTCCATGGTCTGGCGCTTGGCCTGGGCGGCCAGAGGGTTGAGGGTGTCCAGTTCGGCGCGCAACTCGGGATGCTGGTTCAAAAAGATATCCAGGGCCAGCCGATGGTTTTCGCCAGGTTCAGACACGGGGTTGCTCCAGGAGTACAGGGGTTACAACGTCAGGATGAGGTTTGTTCGTAACGGCTTTTGCGGCGGGCGCGTTTGCGCAGGCGATTGGCCGTCCACTGTTGCAGTGGATCGAGCAAGAAAAAGAACAGGTACGCGGCGAGTACCAGCGTCAAGTCGACCCAGGTCTTGCTGATAGGCCCTTGGACGGCTTCGACGGCGGCCTTGATCAAAAACAGTACGGCGACCCCACACAACCAGAGCACTACAGTGAAAACCAGAGGTCGTGCGCGATTTGAGATCCTGCGTTGCATGTTCAATACATCTCCCTGAGATTGCTGGGCCAGTCGGTGTGCCGACACCCGCGCGTGTAGAAGTGGTCTGCGGATCGATTCATTCGATACCGGCCTTTAGGTCGGTAGACCTGCTCAGCTCAAGACCTGTGTGGGTGACCATTGGTTCCGACAATAGCTGGCGCACCCACGGGCAGTACTGCCCTTAAGCGGGCTATTGTTTCAAAAAGCGTAGGAAATTACACCCTTGCCAGTGCGCCCGCAGGTATGGAGGGGCGATTTATCGTGCCCAGGCGGGGCAAAACCCTTTCACTCCCGGTGCCTGGGCGTGTAGCGTTAACCCCTCGTTGAAGACTCCGATTGAGGCGCTGCCCCCGATCAGGCAGCCTCAAGGCCAGGAAGGGTGTAAGGAGAAAATCATGGCGCAAACGCTGTTCAAACTCTTTTTCACCCAACGCCTGGCGGCCCTGGCGAGCACGGAATCGCTGCGGGCCATCCGTGAGGGGCTGTTATGGATCCTGCCGTGCCTGCTGGTCTCGGCAGGGTTCCTGCTGTTGTCCGAATGTGCCCGGATCCTCGATTTCCCACCGCCGGTGGTGGCATTCCTGGCGGGCCTGCATGCCCAGATCAGCTCCGTGATCCCCCTGCTGGTCGCGGCTTCCATCGGCTATATGTTGGCGATCCAGCACCGCCTACCCCAGTTGCCAGTGGCCTTCCTGTGCCTGGCGCATGTCGTCATCGCCACCTTTGTCCTGCGCGACTACCCCCGCGCCTCGGCGACGTTTGTCTTGTTCATTGCCATTGCCTCGCCGCTGATCAATGTCCCGGTGATTGCCTGGCTGCATCGGTACCGCTGGACCCGTCTGGTCAACGAGGACCTGGTGGGACACAACCTCAAGGGCACCATCAACATGGTCGTACCGGGGGCAATCACCGCGTTGCTGCTGGTGGCGACGTTGTCGTTGCTGTTGCAGGTTCCCCATGTGGCCCAGTTCCAGGGCCCGGTGATGCTCGATGCGTTGCAGTCGCCTTATGGCAGCGGGATGTTTATTACCGCGATCAATTCGCTGCTGTGGTTTTTTGGCATCCATGGTGTGTATGCGATCCAGCCGCTGTTTGACGCACTGGATCAGGCGGTGGTGCTCAATGGGGCGGCGTTGGCGGCGGGAGAGCCCATCCTCTATGTGCTGAATGCCGGCCTGCTGGGGTGCTTTGCCTTTATTGGCGGGGCGGGCGGTTCCCTGTGTCTGTTGCTGGCGATTCTGCTGTTTTCCAAGAGCCAGTCCATGCGCCTGCTCGCCGTGGCCAGCCTGCCGTTGTCGCTGTTCAACGTCAGTGAGGTGTTGCTGTTTGGCTTGCCCATCATCCTCAATCCGCGCCTGTTTATTCCCTTTTTAGCCGTCCCGGTGATCAACACCTTGCTGGCATTGCTCGTGGTGCAGGCCGGTTGGGTCTCGCCGGCGGTGGCCAGTGTGCCGTTCACCGCGCCGGTGCTGCTCAATGCCTACCTGAGCACCCAGGGCGATTTGGCCGCGGTGGCCCTGCAACTGGTGTTGCTGGGGGTGGGGACGCTGGTCTACGCGCCCTATATCCGGGCAATCCATCGGCAGACCCTGGAGGGCGCGACCGTATACCTCAAGTCATTCGACATGACCTTTCGCGGGCTCGAAGAAAAAGGCCGACTGCTGGAAATGGACCCGGTGCTGACGTCGCACAAGACGCTGGCCCGCCAGGCCCTTGATTTAAGCAGGATCCAGCAGATCAGCGACTATGAGTTCTACCTGGAGTACCAGCCCCAAGTGTCCTCCCGGACAGGCTTGTGCACCGGCTGCGAAGCCCTGATGCGTGCCCGTGATGGCGCAGGCAAGGTGCATTCGCCCTGGGAGTTCCTCCAGTGGCTGGCCCAGGCCCGCTTGATGCCGGACGTCGACCTGTGGGTGGCTTCCCAGGCGGTGCGCCAGTACCAGAAGTGGCAGAAAATCGGGTTTGCGCTGCCAATCACCATCAATATCTCCAGCGCTACCCTGATGACCCCGGCGTACGGCAAGCAACTGGTGCAGATCCTGTCCCAGGCCAACGGCCAGGTGTCAGTGGAAATCACCGAGGATGCGCTGGTGGGCGATATCCAGATAACCCGGCAGATAATCGAGAAACTGCAGGCCATTGGGGCCAAGGTTTATATCGACGACTTCGGCACAGGGTATTCCGCGCTGAGTTATCTGCACCAGTTTCCGGTCGACTTCATCAAGATCGACCGCAGTTTTGTGGTGGCCCAGCAGGACCCCAAGGGCGCGCAGGTCTTGACCGGCATGTTGCGCTTTTGTGAAGCACTGAACCTGGGCGTGGTGGTGGAAGGCGTGGAGACGGCCGAGCAGTTGGCGTTCCTACAGTCGGGCAGGGGGCACGCCGGGGCGGAGCTGATTATCCAGGGCTGGTATTTCAGCAAAGCGCTGCCTGGCGAAGCCGTGCAAGGCTTTGTGCGCGAGCGTGCGGACAGGGTCAGCGATGAGGCCGGTGCATAGCCCTGTCGTGGCAAGCCCGCTCGCCACGGGCTAATGGGAAGTCCCTTCGGCAAACTCGATCTTGTTGCCCACGTTGTACTTGCCCGACGGCTTGTTCATGGGCAGGCGCTTGACCTCCTGCAAGGTCTGGCTGTCGTACACGATCAACGCACCCTCACGGTCCCAGATGCTCAGCAGCAGGTAGCGTCCATCCCGGGTGAATTCCACGTGCGCCGCGGTCTTGCCCGGCATCGGCCGTAGGGTGTGGGCGATTTCCAGGGTCTGCTTGTCGATCAAGTGGATCGCGTCGTTGTCCGGACCAAAAAACACATCACTCCATACATAGCGCGAGTTGGTGTGGCTGCGCATAAAGAACCCAGGCCCCAAGGTGGGGATCTGTTTGATCAGCTTCCAGGTCTTGAGGTCCAGCACCGAAATCTGCCCCTTGCTGATATTCGGCGTGGCAAATACCCACTGCCCGTTGCGTTGCCAGTAAGTGCCCGAGCCCAAGTGCGGCATGCCCGCCAGTGCAATGTCGGTCACCACCTGCCCGGAGTCGAGGTCGATCACTTGCCCGCCGCCGGCCTTGCGTGAGGTGGCGAGCAGTTGGCGGTAGTCGGGAGAAAAGGAAAAGTCATCGAGCACATCCTGGGCCTGGATGCGCCGGGGCTCGAAGTCCGGTTTGGGCGCCGCGTAGGACAACTCCCAGACTTCATTCACATCCTTGAGGGCGACGATAAAACTGTTGCGCGGCGGGGCGGTGTACACCGCGCTGACCCGTGAGCCCGTCGGCAGCGTCTTGACCAGTGACAGGTCGTGGGCATCCAGCACCACCAGGTTGCCGGGCAGGTAATTGCCCACCAGCACCCAGCGCCCATCCTTGCTCACCGCGAGGTTGCGGGTATTGAGGCCGGCGCGGATCTCGGCGATCAGCTTGAGGTTGTGCAGGTCATACAGGCTGATCCAGCCGTCGCGCGAAGCGAAGTACACAAAGCGCCCGTCCGGCGAGAACTTCGGCCCGCCATGTACAGCAAAGTGCGAGGCAAAGCGGTCGAGCACTTCAAAGCGATCCCCGTCGAGAATATCGATGTGATGATCGCCCGATTCCACCACCACAAACAGGTTCAGCGGGTCGGCGTGGTGCTGCGGGGTGCTGGGCAGTTGACTGAGGTCGGCCAATTGGCGATGGCTGCTGCGCATGTCCTGCTCGCTCCAGGTCGCGGGCGTGGCGGGCGGCTGTTGCAAGAAGCTCACCAGGCCGTCGATCTGTTGCGCCGTCAGCAGCGGGGCGAATGCCGCCATCTGGCTGGCCGGGCGGCCTTGTTCGATTACCTGGCGAATTTCGGCCGGCTTGATCCGCCCCAGGCTCTCGGGCAGCAACGCCGGGCCGCTGCTGCCGACCCGGTTGAGGCCATGGCAGCTTTGGCAATGCTGCTGGTAATCGGCGGCGGCATCGGTTGCGCCGTGGGCGGCGCTGGCCCAGAGCAGTGGCACCAGCCACAGGCGTTTCATACCGCCACCCCGGACACTGCGCGGTATGCGGGCGCCAGGCTGGCGGGGTAATGCAGGGCCGCATCGGCAAACAGGTCGACCACATGCCCGATCACCGTCAAGGTCGGCACCCCGGGTTCGCACATCAAGGCCAGGGCTGGCAGCAGGCGCAGGGTGCCGCGATGCACCTGCTGGTCGGCGCGGGCGCCGTTGCAGATCAACGCAGCGGGCGTGTCGGCGGGCAGGCCGGCATCGATCAGGCGCTCAGCGATCATCGCCAGGTTCGACAGGCCCATGTAGAACACCAGGGTCTGGGTGCTGTCGGCGAGGCTGGCCCATGGCAACTTCAATTCGCCGTCGCGCTGCAAATGCCCGGTGACGAAGCGGCACGAATTGACCAGGTCTCGGTGGGTCAGGGGGATGCCGGCATAGGCGCTGCAACCGGAGGCCGCCGTGATGCCTGGCACCACTTGGCACGACACGCCTTGTGCCAGCAGGTACTCCAGTTCTTCGGCACCGCGGCCAAACACGAACGGGTCGCCGCCCTTGAGCCGAACCACGCGCTGCCCCTGCAGGGCCAGCTCGGCCAGCAGTTCGTTGATCTGCGACTGGGGCAGGCTGTGATACCCGCTGGCCTTGCCCACGTAATGGCGGGCACAGGTCAGCGGGATCAGGGTCAGCAGGTCGGCGCTGATCAGGCGGTCGAACACCACGGCATCGGCCTGCATCAGCAGGCTCCAGGCGCGCAGGGTCAACAGGCGCGGATCACCGGGGCCGGCGCCGACCAGGGCGACTTCGCCGGGGTGGAAGGGGCTGTGCAGCACGGAGGGTAACGCGTGGGATGAGTGCATGAGACTTCCTTGGTTCATCATCAGGTTGGCGGCCCCCGGTTGTTTCACCAGGTAGCCGGCCGGTGGTTCAGCGTGCCGAGCAAGGAATCAAGGTGGGCGGCGTGCGGGCGATTTCAGCGTCGCTGAGGTAGCAACCGGGGTCCGGGCCCCAAAGGTCGCCGCCAGCCCAGGCGCGGGTGCGGGTGTTGCCATTGCAAATGCCCAGCCAGCGGCAGTCGGTACAACGGCCACCGATCTCGCGCGGGTATTGGCGCAGGCGCAGCAGCAGCGGGTCGGGACGCTCCAGCCAGATTTCGCGGAACGAGGTGTGGCGCACATTGCCCACCGAGTGTTGCCACCAGTAAGTGTCCGGGTGCACTTCGCCGGTGTTGTCGATATTGGCGATGCCACTGCCCGAGGCATTGCCGCCCCAGGCATGCAGCAGGTGTTCAAGTTGCGGGTAGTGTTCCGGCAGGTGCTGGTGCACCCATTGCAGCAACAGCACGGCGTCGGCGTCGTTGTTGCCACTGACAAAATCGCTGGCCACGCCATTCTGGATGTCGTCCCAGGCCTGCTGGAACAGCATCAGCATGGCGTCGCGGCTCATTTGTTGATGGGCGTCCAGCTGCCGGCTGCGCTTGCCACGCCCGCTGTAGTTGAGGTGCGAGAGGTAGAACTTCTGCACATCGTATTCACGCATCAGGGCCAGCAGTTGCGGGAGTTGCGCGTAGTTTTCCTGGGTCAGGGTCGTGCGCAGGCCGACGCGGATCCCCGCCTGACGGGACAGGTTGATGGCGTGCATCGAGCGCTCGAAACTACCCTCGCATTGGCGGAAGGCATCGTGGGTGGCCTTCAAGCCATCGATGCTGATGCCCACATAGTCAAAGCGTGCGGCGGCGATCTGCTGGATATTGCCCTCATCGATCAGCGTGCCATTGCTCGACAGCGCCACGAAAAACCCCTTGCTGCGGGCATAGGCGCTGAGCTGGAACAGGTCTTCGCGCAGCAGGGGCTCGCCACCCGAGAGAATCAACACCTTGACCCCGGCCTCGTGCAGATCATCGATTACCTTCAGTGCCGCTTCGGTGTCCAGTTCATCGCGGAACACACTGTCGGCACTGGTGGCATAGCAGTGCTTGCAGGTCAGGTTGCAACGGCGCAGCAGGTTCCAGATCACCACCGGCGCGCGCTGGCTGCCGGGTTTGGCGCTGCGTGGAGGCGGGCATTGGCCGGCCAGGGTGCGCAGGTAATGACTGATCCTAAGCATAAGATGTTCCTTGTTGTAGGAGCGAGCGTGCTCGCGAAAAACGCCCCGGCGACACGTTCATCCAGGATGCCCGCGTTATCGTTAACGACCTTCGCTGGCAAGCCAGCTTCTACTGGAGCGAGGAGAGGCCAAGCGCAGGCCGGTTTTTTTCAGGATGCGGCTGCTTACCAACATCTCGTCCGCCCGGCTGGCAGTTCCCAGCAGAAAGCGCAGGTGTTCACGGTAGCTGTCGATTTCCTCACGGCTGCGCCCATGCACCATGGCGAACAGGTTGTAGGGCCAGTCCGCACGCCTGGGCCTGCGATAGCAGTGGCTGACAAAGGGTTGGGCGCCGATCAACTCGCCCAGGCGCGGCATCTGTTCATCGCACACATCCCACACGGTCATGCCGTTGTGGCGGTAGCCCAGGCGGTAGTGATTGGGCACGGCGGCGATCCGGCGGATGGCGCCTTCTGCCTGCAGGCGCTTGAGCAGGTCGAGGGTGGATTCGACGCTGATGCCCAGTTGTTCGGCGAGCCAGGTCCAGGGATCTTCCACCAGGGGCAGGCCGGACTCGGTCAATTGGATCAAGCGTTGGGCCAGGGTTTCGTCAAACCGGGAAGTACAGACCGACATGGTAGGTTTGCTCCTTGGGCAGGTTGAGCACCTCAAGCCCGGTAATGGTGTGGATATGGGCCAGGGTCTGGTCGAGGTCGGCGCAGGTCGCGCAGGCCAGCACAAACCACATGTTCCAGGGGTGCTCGCGCCGGTAGTTGTGGGCCACTTGCGGCAGTTCGTTGAGTTGCGCCGCCACCTGTTCAAAGCGGGACTCGGGCACCGCAAGGGCGGCGAGGGTGAACGCGCCACCCAGGCGCTCGATATCAAACATCGGCCCGAAGCGCGTCAGCACGCCGTCTTCGAGCAACAGATGCAGGCGGTCGAGCAACTCGTCGGGCGTGCTGTGCAGCTCTGCCGCCACGGCCTGCCAGGGGTGACGTACCAGAGGCAGGCCCCGCTGCAGGCGGTTGATCAACTGCCGGTCGAGTTCATCCATGGGCCCATACCTGTGACGGTGGCGGTGCAAAGCGCCCGCCGCATTGTTTGAACATGCGCGTGCTGAACAGCAGGTGGTGGGGCAGATCGGCGAGCAGGTGCTGGTCCAGCAGTGCCTGGATCTGCGCCTGCACTGCTGCGCGCTCACGGCCGTGGACCATGCAAAACAGGTTGTAGCGCCAGTGCGGCAAGCGTCGTGGCCGCTGGTAGCACAGGGTGATGCCCGGCGCGCGGCCCAGGCGCTGGCCGACTTCATCGATCAGCGCATCGGGCACGTCCAGCACCAGCATCGCATTGGCCACATAGCCCAGGGCGCGATGGTTGAGCACCAGGCCGACGCGGCGGAACAGGCCCTGTTCCTGCCATTGCTGCATCTGCTTCAACACCTGCAAATGGTGGGCGCCGATCTGCTCGGCGAGGTCTTCATAGGGCCGCGAAACGCGCGGCAGCCCACGCTCCAGGCACTGGCGCAGGTCGAGCAATTGCTCGTGGTTCAGCGGGGCGATCACGGGTGGCCTCCCAGGGCAAAACCCAGATCGATGCGGTAGGAGGTGAGCATTGGCAGGTCCAGGGGGACCAGGCCGGTGTCCTTTTCCAGCTCCTCCAGAATCTGTTCCAGATGGCGGCGATTGGGCCCGGTCAGCACAAACCACAGGTTGTAGTGATGTTCGCGGGCGTAGTTGTGATTGACCTCGGGGTAGCGACTGATGCGCGCCGCCACCTGCTCCAGGCGCTCGGCGGGCACCGCCAGGGCGGCGAGGGTACTGGCGCCGGCGCGGCTGTGATCGAATACCGGCCCGACCCGCGACAGCGCGCCCGCCAGTTCCAGGCGTTGCAGGCAGGCCATCAACTCTTTCTCGCTGCAGCCCAGGGTGTTGGCCATCTCCAGGTAAGGCTCGGCGCACAGCGGCATGCCATGTTGATAGCGGTCGATCAGGCGTGCGGTCAGTTCATCCAGTTCCATCTCAGTACCCCATTTTTTGCGCGCGGCTGCTGAAGAAGATGCCGCTGGGGCTTTCGGCCGGCAGGGTCTTGAGCAAGGTCAAACGATAAGGATCCCAAACCTGCACCTGCTGGCCGTCGCGAACCGACAACCACAGCTGCTCACCGCGCCCGGTGAATTCCATGTGCAACACCCCGGGGCCGGGGCGCAGGTCCGCGACCACTTGGTGGGTCTCAGTGTCGAGTACCTGCACCCGGTCGTTGTCCGGGTAGGCGAAGTTGACCCACAACTGGCGCCCGTCGGGGCGCGCGGTGACAAAAATCGGCTGGCCGGCCACGGCGATGGCGGCGGTCTGTTGCCAGGTGCGGGCGTCCATCACCAGCACTTGGTGGCGACCTACGGCGGGCACGAAGGCCTGGTTGTCGGCCACGGCCCAGCCTTCCAGGTGCGGCATCTTGTACACCGGCAGTTTTTCCTGGCCGCGGCCGTAGTCGGCGAGCACGCGCTTGACCCCGTGCTCGGGGTGCCACAGGTCGAGCTGGGCCATGCCATCCTCGCCAAACAAGCCGGCCATGTAGTAACGGCCATCGGCAGTGATCAATGCGTCATAGGGCTGGCGGCCAATACCGCTGAAGCGGGTGATGACCGGGGTGTTGCCCTGGCTGAAATCGGCACTCCAGATCTCGTCGGTATCGAACAGGCTGAACACAAAGCGTTGCCCTGGCGCATCCACCAGGCCCACCACCCGCGAACGCTTGCCGTCGGCCAGGGGTGTGGCCGGGATATCGGCCACCTGCTTGAGGGTTTGCGCGTCGAATACCTTGACCCCACCTGGCTGGTAGTTGGAGACCGCAATCAGGCGCCCATCCTGGCTGATCGCGCCGCCGATGCTGTTGCCGCCCTGGATCAGGCGTTGGTCGATGCGCATGGTCAGCAGGTCAACCTTGGTCAACCCGCCGTCGCGGCCAAACAGATAGGCGTAGCGTTGGTCCCGGGAAAACACCGCCGAAGCATGGGACAAGTCGCCCAGCCCCTCGACCCGCGCCAGGCGGGCCTGGTTGCTGCTGTCGATAATCAGCAGGCTGCCGCTGGCACGTTCCACCACCAGGCCCAGGTCGCCGGTGCCGCGCAGCGGGGGTTGGGCACAGGCGGTGAGCAACAGGCCGGCAAAGCAGGCAAGCAGGGGACGGATCATGGCGCGGGGGTTCCTTGCAGGAGGCGGTCCACCAGCCAGGCAATCTCGCCGGCATTGAGCAACGGGGCCCAGCCGGGCATCGCCAGGGCAGGGCGGCCATAAGTCACGGTGGCAATCAGGGTGTCGCGGGTCTGTCCGGCCAGGGCTTGGGGCGTCAGGGCCGGGCCCAGGCCGCCGGTCAGGTGCAGGCCGTGGCAGGCCCCGCAGTCCTGGGTCAGCAGGTGTTCCAGCTGGACCTGGCGTGCAGGCGCCGGTGCTCCATGCACCGGCGCGGGAATAAGAAAAAGCAGCGCCATGGCCGAACCGATCATCGAGACTTGCATGGCGTGCTCCTTGTGCTTATTTGAGGCTCAACACCCATTGGGCGAGGGTCAGGGCTTCGGCATCGGTGACTTGGTTTGGCGGCATCGGAATCGGCCCCCAGTTACCCTGGGTACCGTTCTTGATATGGCCGGCCAGGGTCTTGTCTGCGTCCTTGACCCCGGCGTTCTTCGCCGCGACTTCCTTGAGCGCCGGCCCCACCATCTTGCTGTCGATGGTGTGGCAGGCGGCGCAGGGTTTGCTCTTGAACAGCGCCGCACCATCCTCGGCAAGCGCCGTGGACAGGCTTAACGCCGCGCCCAGGGCCGCGAGTGCAAGCAGGATATTTTTCATTGGGTTGCCTCTTGTTGATGAAGCTCAATAGATATCGAATTGGGTGTTGTAAACGTTGAACTTGCCGGTCGGGGTAATCAGGCGCTTGTCCCTGATCACGTTCTTGAGCTTGAGGGTCTTGTCATCGACCACGACCAGCGCCGACTCCTCTTCCTGGCCGTTCCACACCGAGAACCACACTTCATCACCCGCCTTGTTGTATTCCGGCTGCACCACGCGCAGGGCGCCTTGCTTGATGCCGGACCATTCGGCAATCGGCAGCACGGTGTAGCCGGCGTCGAGCTTGTCGATGTTGAACACGGCTACCGACTGGCTGAGCTTGGTGTCGGGGTTGAGGGTGGTGTCGACGTAGAGGTTTCGCGAGTTGGGGTGGGTCTTGATAAACAGCGAGCCACCGCCCTGGCCGTTGAGCGATGTCACTTGCTTCCAGGCGTACTGCGGGTGCTTGACCGGGTCGGTACCAATCACTGAAACACCGCCGTCACCCAGGTGGCTGGTGGCCCACACCGGACCATATTGCGGGTGCACAAAGTTGGCGCCACGACCGGGGTGCGGGGTCTTGCCCACATCCACCAGAGCAGTGAGCTTGCGCTCCTTGGAGTCGATGACCGCGACCTTGTTGGAGTTGTTCGCCGCCGTCATGAAATAACGATGGGTGCTGTCCCAACCGCCGTCATGCAGGAACGGCGCGGCGTCGATGGTGGTGATGGTGAGGTTCTTGATGTCCTGGTAATTGACCAGCATCACCTTGCCGGTTTCCTTGACGTTGACGATGAACTCCGGCCATTCGTGGGAGGCGATGATCGCCGCTACACGCGGTTCCGGGTGGTACTCCTGCTTGTCCACGGTCATGCCACGGGTAGAGACGATCTGCTTGGGCTCCAGGGTCTCGCCGTCCATGATGGTGAACTGCGGCGGCCAGTAGGAACCGGCGATCGCGTACTTGTCTTCGTAGCCCTTGAACTTGGACGTCTCCACCGAGCGAGCCTCGATGCCCACCTTGATCTCGGCGACTTTGGTCGGCTCGACGGGCCACAGGTCGATCATGTCGATCTTGGCGTCACGGCCGATCACCAGCAGGTAGCGCCCCGAAGCGGAAATCCGCGAGATATGCACGGCATAGCCGGTGTCGATGAGCTTGACGATTTTCTTGCTGTCGCCGTCGATCAGGGCGATTTTGCCGTCGTCACGCAGGGTGACGGAGAACAGGTTTTCCAGGTTGAGCTTGTTGAGTTGCTTCTTCGGACGGTCTTCGGGCTTGACCAGTACCTTCCAGGTCTTGAGGGTTTCGGCCATGCCCCATTCCGGTGGCGTTGGCGCGGTGTGCTGGATGAAGGTGGCCATGCTGGTGATCTGCGCCTTGGTCAGCGCATTGGAGGTGCCCCAGTTCGGCATGCCGGCGGGGGAGCCATAGGTGATCAAGGCCTCCAGGTACGCCTGGCCACGGGCCTGGGTGATGTCCGGGGTCAGCGGCTTGCCGGTGGCGCCTTTGCGCAACACTCCATGGCAACCGGCGCAGCGCTCGAAGTAGATCTGCTTGGAGGCATCGAACTCGGCTTGGCTCAAGTCGGGTGCGCCGGGGCTCTTGACCATGGCTGCAGCCGGTGCGGGGGCCGCCGCGAAGGCCTGGGTTGAGAGGGCCAGGGCTAGCGCGCAGCTGAGCCCGGCCAGCGTCAGTACAAAGGGTGTTTTGTTGCGAGTCAGCATTCCATATCTCCTCAGGCAAGACCTTTGCGATCCGGGTAGAACGCAGGTTCTTAGTGCCAGCAGAGACTATGTCGCGGTGGGTGAATGACCGCTTGACGGCGATCAAGTTTGCCTTGAGTACGGCTTGCCAGGTTGTCGCAGGCCCCCGTAGCGTGGCGGTCAAACCCGTTGTCCATGCAAGGTGCGCCATGACCGAACCCTTCTATCAAGCCGTCAACAACGAACATGAGTTGTTCGAACACGCCTGGCGTCACCGCATGCCGGTGCTGATCAAGGGGCCCACCGGCTGCGGCAAGACCCGCTTCGTGCAGCACATGGCCCACCGTCTGCAATTGCCGCTGTATACCGTGGCCTGTCACGACGACCTCAGCGCCGCCGACCTGATTGGCCGCCACCTGATCGGCGCCCAGGGCACCTGGTGGCAGGACGGCCCGCTGACCCGCGCGGTGCGTGAAGGGGGCATCTGCTACCTCGACGAAGTGGTCGAGGCGCGCCAGGACACCGCCGTGGTCTTGCACCCGGTGGCCGATGACCGTCGCGAGCTGTTCCTGGAGCGCACCGGCGAAGTCCTCAAGGCGCCGCCGTCGTTCATGTTGGTGGTGTCCTATAACCCCGGTTACCAGAACCTGCTCAAGGGCATGAAACCCAGCACGCGCCAGCGTTTTGTGGCGATGCGCTTTGGCTATCCATCGACACTCGAAGAAGAACGCATCGTCGCCCGCGAAGCCCAGGTCGACAGCGCCCTGGCGGCCCAGGTGGTGCGCCTGGGGCAAGCCTTGCGCCGGCTTGACCAGCATGACCTGGAGGAGGTGGCCTCTACGCGCCTACTGATCTTCACCGCCCGCCTGATCGCCGCCGGCATGCCGCCCCGCGAGGCGTGCATGGCCTGCCTGGCAGAAGCGCTGAGCGACGACCCGCAAACCGTCGCGGCCCTGATGGATGTGGTTGATGTTCACTTCAGTTGACCGGCGCCTGCCGGGTGATCTGGCGATGTGGTTTTTTATCCTTGCCGAACTCTCGGTGTTTGCGATTCTGATCCTTGCCTTTGCCGTGACCCAGACGCTACGGCCCGAGGTCTTTGCCGAAGGCCGCGCACAACTGGACACCTCCACCGGCCTGGCGATGACCCTGAGCCTGCTGACGGCCGGCCTGCTTGCGGCGTTGGCCCAGCAACAGGCACTCGCCGACCGCTCGCGGCGGGCGGCTGGGTTATTGGTACTGGGGTTGTTGGTGGCGCTGGTGTATGTGTGGATCAAACTCAGCGAGTACGGCCACCTGGCCGCTGCGGGGTTGGGGCTGGAGCACAGTACGTTTTTTACCCTGTATTGGATTTTGACCGGCTTTCACTTTTTGCATGTACTGCTGGGGATGGTGATCCTGGCGTGGTTGGCGTTGCGCTGTTGGCGCGGGGCTTACGGGCCGGGGCGCCAGTCGGGGATGGAGTCCGGGGTGTTGTATTGGCATATGGTGGATTTGGTGTGGGTAGTGTTGTTTCCGTTGGTGTACGTGTTGTGAGGCTGCTGGCGTGCTGGGTCGCGCTGGTGCTGCTGAGCGTGGGCACCGTCATGTCCGGTGCTGCGGGGTGGTGGTGGGCAGTGGTGCTGGCCGCAGTAGCCAAGGCCTGGGTGATTGCCGATGGGTTTATGGAACTACGTCACGCGCCCCTGGGATGGCGAGCCGCGCTGTTGGCCTGGCCGGCGGTGTTGGTGGCGGGGATTGTGGTGATGCGTTAAGAACGCTGTAGTGCGACCAAAATCCAACCCCTGTAGGAGCGGGCTTGCCCGCGAAGGCGGTGTGTCAGCCCAAGCATAGGTTGCCTGGTACGCCGCCATCGCAGGCAAGCCAGCTCCTACCGGGACTGCAGCTTCGCGCTCCGGCTCTGCGGCCAACCTCTCTCAGAAGTCGGCAATAAACTGCACCCCACCCACCACTGCACCGTTGGTTTGCGTCAACCCTCCAGGGTATTTCACGTATTGCAGGTTAGGCCGCACCATCAGCCATTGGGTGGCCTGTACCCCGTAGTTGACCTCATAACTGTACTCACGCTTTTGCTCAGGCACATACAGCGGATCATCCATGCCCGTCACTCCATTGCGCGCGTTGAGCGCCTGGGTGTTGTCGGTATAGCGGTCACTGACCTGCAACTTCGAAGCGCCGATGCCAAAAGTGTCATCTGGCCGCGAGTCGAAGGGCCCTCGATAGATCAGCCCCACCTGTACCAGGCTCTTGATCACGCTTTTATGCGGATCATTCATGGTCAGGTTGGCAAACACGTTAAGCCCGCGCTTGTTGTTGCCATCGACCGTGGTCAACTGCTGTTGGCCCGACAACCACCAGCCGGCATTGCCTGAATACATCCGATAAGGCTTCTGGCTGCTGGCCGCGTAGTTGCCGTCGGCGTCCTTGAGCATGTCCTTGGTATCGGCATTGGCGTAGTAATAACCGGCGTGGTACTCCGAACTCAGCCCGCCAACCTGCCCCTTCCAGATGGCTTCGATAGGGAAGCTGGTACCTTGGGAGCCGCTGATAAACGGCTTGAAGCCGTTGCTCGCCTCAGCGTTGCCAGGGTTCTTGTCGTAGGCGCCAATCTGCATCGCGAACTCATCGGTGAACTGGTACTTGGCGCGCACCGCCCACTGGCTGATGGGGAAGCTGTTCCACACGCCATTCCAGTTGCCTTCCTGGGAGCCGCACAGGGTGACGTTCTGGAATTCGCAGGGGAACTGGTCAAAGTCCTCGCCATGGCCGAAGCGCCCCAGTTTCAGGGCGAATTTGCCCTCGAAGAATTTCTGCTCGTACCAAAATTGCGACAGGCGCCAGGCATTGCCGCCGCCAAACACTTCCATGGTCGAGGTCAGGCCGGTGGCGTCGGGGTGATGCACACGGTCATTGGTGATGTCCTTGCCATGGCGCTCGCCGATGCCGATGCGAAAGGTCGCGTCCTGCCAACCCCAGAGTTTTTGCAGGTCCATGGTCACGCCGAGGATCAACTGGTCGCTCCAGCGGGCGGTCATGTGGGAGTCGTAGCCGCCACCGAGGTTGGAGCCCGCTTCGCCGACATACTTGAGGGTAAAGTCGTAGCCCTGCTCGGCCAGTTGCGGGCGCAGGCCGTTCCAGTCGCCGAGCATGGCCGGCGAGGCAGGGTCGAGCAAACCGGCGCTCAGGGCGCAGGTGGACACCGTGCTGCAAAGTAGGGCCAGGGGGAGGTTGATGCGCATGAATGCTCCTTGGTTTTATTGTTGTTATCAGGGGTAAAACACAAATTCCAGGCACACACAGACCCCCAATGTGGCAGCGGGCTTGCTCGCGATGGCGGTGTGAAGTGCGACCGCTATCGCCGGCAAGCCGGCTCCTACAGTGGATGTGTGGTGTCGGGGGAAGGGTTACTGCAAGTTGACGAACAACCCGCCATCGACCAGCAACGATGCACCGGTCACGTAGCGCGCCATATCGGAGGCGAGGAACACGATCGGCCCGGCGACGTCGTCCGGCTCACCCAGGCGGCCCAACGGCGTGCGCGAGGTCATGTAGGCGAGTTTTTCCTCGTCAGCCAGGTCTTCTTTGTTGATGTCGGTGGCGATAGTGCCCGGCAAGACCGAGTTGCAGCGGATGCCATACGGCCCCAGGGCGATGGCGCAGGACTGCATCAGCGAATGCAGGCCGGCCTTGGTCGGCGTGTAGTGGGTCTGCATGCCGCCGCCCACCAGGGCGCTGATGGAACTGACGGCAATGATCGCACCGCCACGCCCCTGGTTCTTCATTTGGTTGGCCGCTGCCTGCACCGCAAAATAGGCGCCGTTGAGGTTGGTGTTGACGGTCTTGAGGTACACCTCGCGCGGCATGTCGAGGAAGGAGTGGAACGGGCAGATACCGGCGTTATTGACGAACACATCGACACTGCCAAAGGCCTCGACCGCAGCGGCCACCAGCGTGTCGCCGGTGTCCGGGTCGGCGGCATCGCCACCCACTTCAATGGCCTGGCCGCCGAAGGCGCGGATCTCTTCGATCAGCGACAGCGCGGCGTGTGTGCCTTGTTCGCTGCCGCTATGGCCGATCACTACGCGGGCGCCCTGGCGTGCGCACTCGCGGGCGGCGGCGCGGCCGATGCCACGGGAGGCGCCGGTGATGATCACGGTTTTGTCTGCTAGCAACATCATGGGAAATCTCCTGAAAAAATTAACGCTGTTGTAGGAGCGAGCTTGCTCGCGAAAAACGTCAACGATAACGCGGGCTTAGCGGCTAAACGCGGCGTCATCAGGTTCTTCGCGAGCAAGCTCGCTCCTACAAAAAGACATTGCGGCCTCAGCCGAGGTAATTACCGTAGCCAACCATGGCAATCGCGCCGAGGATCACCGCGATCCCGGCCACCAGCACGCTTTTGTTGGTCGCGCTGGTGCCGTGCCATTCGCGCAAATACAGGCCCCAGCAATTGGACACAATGATGATGAAGGACATGTGCAGCACCCATGAACTGGCGTCGTTCTGCAAGCGGCTTTCGCCCATGCCATAGAAGAAAAATTGCAGGAACCACAGGGTCCCGGCGCACGCCACCAGCAGGTAGTTGCGCAACAGCGGGGTGCTGCGGTCGGTGTAGTTGCGGAACGTGCGGTTGCGCCAGTTCAGCCACAGGCACCAGATGCCGTTGGTCGTCAGGCCGCCCCACATGATTACCATGAACGTCACGTTGTTCTGGAACAGGCTGTTGGCACCATGTTCCACCGCTGCAGCGGCCAGTGGGCGCCCGGCGGAAATGCCATAGCTGAAACACGCGCTCAGCACCCCGGAAATCACCGCCACCAGCATGCCCTTGCCCAGGGCGAACTCGCTGACACTGGCTAACTTCACTGCCTGGGACACTTCCCGTTCCTTGATCAACCCGGCCTTGCCGCACACCGCGATGCCGATCAGCGATACGGCCACGCCCCATAGCACCCAATGGCCGCCTTGTGATGCCAGCATCGAGGTCAGGGTGCCCTCTGTCTCGTGGGTGAACAGGTCGCGGTACAACGCTGGCATCAACGCACCGAGGGCCGAGGTCAGGCCCATGATCAGCGACATGCCCAGTGACAGCCCCAGATAACGCATGGTCAGGCCGAACGTCAGCCCGCCGATGCCCCACAGCACGCCGAACATATAAGTCCAGAGCAGGGTGCTGGTGTCGGCGTTACGCAGGATCTCGACCCAGCCGGGTACGGTCAATTGCGCGGCAATCAGCGGCACGATCAGCCACGACACCAGGCCACCGGTGATCCAGTAGCTTTCCCAGGCCCAGCCACCGACTTTTTTGTAGGGGATGTAGAAACTGCCGGAGGCAAAGCCGCCGATTAAATGCAGAATCACACCGAGGAGAATGATTTCCACGTGTTCGAATCCTTTTTATTGTGGTGGTAAGCAGATGAATGGATCAGTCGGGCGTGAGGCTGAACATCGGTAGCAGGTCCATGCTGACCGGCGAGTTATCCGGGTGGCTGGGCATGATGTCGTGCATGTAGTGCCACCAGCGCTGCATCAGCGCAGTGCCGGGCAGGGCGTCGAGGCCATGCACCTCTTCGTGGGTCAACACTGCAAACAGTGCGTTGCTGGGCTCGTCGAGGAAGATCCGGTAATCCACCACGCCGGCATCACGCAGGGCCTGGGCCAGCTCCGGCCAGATCTGGTCATGGCGCCGACGGTATTCGTCGGCCATGCCGGGGTTGAGGTTCATGCGAAAGGCACGGGTCGGCATCAGAGGCCTCCAGGGGGCAGGGTCGGGCTGTAGATGCGCACGGCGTTGTGCAGGAAGAATTTTTCCTGGACGGCCTGTCGCTGATCAGCCATGCAGCGTTTGACCAGGCCCAGGGTGGCGGCGAAATCGGCTAGGTGATCGCTATTGGGCCAATCGCTGCCAAAGAAGCAGCGGTCTTCGCCAAACGCGTCCCACAGTACGGCCAGGCGGTCGTTGTAAAACGCGCTATCGACAATCAAGCCGTTGGGCCCGTGCTGGGGGATTTCTGCCAGCTTGGCAAATACATTGGGCCGTTCGGCCAAGCGCAACAGGTCTGCATGGTAGGCCGTTTCCTGGCCCACAGGGATCTGGGCGTTGGGCAGGTGATCGATAATGATGCGCAGCTCGGGGAGGGCATCGCTCAGGTGCAACAGGCCCTTGATCAGCCGCGGGTCTGGGTTGGCGCTGTCCAGGCAACGGCCGCAATCGGCAAGCTGGCGCAGGCCGTCGATAAACCCGGGACGTGTTTGGTCGACCAGCAAATCACGGTCCCACAGGTTGCCGTAGCGCAGGCCAAGGAACAGTGGCTCGTAGGCCAGTGCCGCAAGTTCGCCGGCAAACTGCGCGTGCAGCGGGTCGAGATTGCCGACAAAGCCAAGCATTCGCGCATCGCTGCGCAGGGTTTCCAGCAACCAGCGGTTATCGTCGCGCCACGGGCTGGCTTCCACCGCAATGGCACCGATCACGTTATGTCGGGCCGCCAGCGCCCAGTAGTCTTCAGGCAAATGTGCGGCGTACAGGCGGTTGCCCGGCTCGGGCCACGGGATACCCTGAGGGCGGCGT
This sequence comes from Pseudomonas sp. 06C 126, assembly GCF_001855215.1. Classification (NCBI taxonomy): domain Bacteria; kingdom Pseudomonadati; phylum Pseudomonadota; class Gammaproteobacteria; order Pseudomonadales; family Pseudomonadaceae; genus Pseudomonas; species Pseudomonas sp. 06C 126. The sequence continues at coordinate 98,090 of NZ_MIFU01000003.1, forward strand.
GGGTCGAACAGGTGCAAATGGCTGTCGATGATCGGGCCGCTGTAGAGGTTGGCAATGCTCATTGCGCAATCCTTGTTGGAAGGGTCGTTGTGAGGGCCGGCACTCACATGCCGTGACCGTTGCACCACCTCAGCTCTGCAGGTACACCACGTGGGTATGGGTGTACTCGTACAGGCCGTGTTTGCCATCGGCGCCGCCGATCCCGGATTTGCGCACGCCGGCATGGAAGCCCTGCATCGCCTCGAAGTTCTCGCGGTTGACGTAGGTTTCGCCAAAGTCGAGTTCGCGCACTGCGTGCATCGCCTTGCCCAGGTCACGGGTGTAGATCGAGGAGGTCAGACCATAGTCGCAGTCATTGGCCAGGGCGATGGCTTCGTCGAGGTCGTCGATAATCTGGATCGGAAGCACCGGGCCGAAGATTTCTTCGCGCATGATATCCATGTCGGCGCGGCCACCGGCCAATACCGTCGGCTGAAAGTGAAAGCCGGCGCCGAGGTCGGCAATCTGCCCGCCGGTGACCAGGCTGGCACCTTGGGCCAGGGCCGTGCGCACCTTGCGGTTGACACTCTCCAGACCCTGGCGGTTGATCAGCGGGCCCATTTCCACATCGGCCTGGGCCAGTGGGTCGCCGTAGCGGGTGGCGGCCATCGCCGCGCTGATGCGCTCGATAAACTGGTCGGCGACGCTGCGTTGTACATACACACGTTCTGCGCAGTTGCACACTTGGCCGCTGTTGATGATCCGCGAGTCACGAATGGCTTTGACGGCCAGCTCCAGGTTGGCATCGGCCAGGACGATGGCCGGCGCCTTGCCGCCCAGCTCCAGGTTGAGCTTGGTGATGTTCGGTGCCGCCGCGGTCATGATCCGCGAGCCAGTCGCGACGCTGCCGGTGAAGCTGATCATGTCCACGCCCTTGTGGGCGGTGAGGGCGCCGCCGACCTGGCCGTCGCCGCAGACTACGTTGAATACCCCGGCCGGCAAGTCGGTCTCGGCCACCAGGCGGGCGAACTCAAAGCAGTTGTTCGGTGTTTCTTCGCTGGGCTTGATCACGATGGTATTGCCGGTCAGCAGAGCCGGGGCCATCTTGCGGGCGATGAGGAAGAACGGGAAATTCCACGGCAGGATCCCGGCCACCACGCCCAGGGGTTTGCGGAACAGGAAGATGTTTTCGTTGGGCCGGTCGCTGGTGATGATCTCGCCTTCGATGCGGCGCGCCCATTCGGCCATGTAGTCGAGGTAGTCGGCGGTGAAGTTGACTTCGATTTCGGCCAGGCTGCTGATCTTGCCCTGTTCTAGTGTGACGGTGCGGGCCAGGTGCGCGACGTTTTCCCGCAGCTTGGCGGCGATTCGTCGCAAGTGCCCGGCGCGCTCGATGGCCGGTTTGCGGGACCAGTCTTTTTGCGCTGCGCGGGCGGCGGCCAGGGCCTGGTCGACATCTTCGGCAGTGGCGGCCGGCACCTTGGACAGCAGTGCGCCGGTGGCCGGGTTCAGCACGTCGATGTGCGCGCTGCTGGCGGTAAAGCAGCCGTTGATGAAGTTCTGGTAAACCGGAACGGATGGCATGGCAGGCTCCTTAGTAAGTGCGCGAAGGCGCTTTAGCGTCGGCGGCAGGGCGGTAGCGGGCGAGGGTACTTTGGGCGCTCTGGCGCAGCAGGCTGATATCAATGGCTACCGCGATAAAGCGGCAGCCCCAGGCCTGGTAACGTCGGGCGTCTTCTTCATTGGGTGCAAGAATGCCGCAGGCCTTGCCCGCAGCGAGCGTAGCGCTGACCGCGTGCTGGATGCGCTCCTGGACTTCGGGGTGGCCGGGGTTACCGGCATGGCCGAGGCCGATGGACAGGTCAGCGGGGCCGATAAATACCGCGTCCACGCCTTCGACGGCGGCGATGGCCTCGACGTTTTCCACGCCCAGGCGCGACTCGACCTGAACGATCAGGCATAGCTCTTGATGGGCGGTCGTGAGGTAATGGTCGACGCCATCCCAGCGCGTCGCCCGGGTCAGGCCGCCGCCCACGCCACGGATACCGTGGGGCGGATAACGCATGGCGCGCACCAGGGCCTGGGCTTGCTCGGCGGTTTCGACCATGGGGATCATCAGGGTCTGCGCGCCGAGATCCAGCAGTTGCTTGATCAGGTTGGCATCGCCGCTGACCGCACGCACCACGGGCGCGGTGCTGTACGGCGCCACTGCCTGCAATTGATTGAGCACGCTGGGAACGGTGTTCGGCGCGTGTTCGCCGTCAATCAGCATCCAGTCGTAACCTACGCTGGCGACAATTTCTGCGGCGTAGCCGTTGGCAAAACCCGCCCAGATCCCGTATTGGCTGACGTCCTGCCGCAGGCCGGCCTTGAACGCGTTGTGAGGCATTTTCATGGTGAAATTCCTTAGCGGTTATACGGACGGTGCAGTTGGCAAGCGGGGTTCAGGTCTACGCCGAAGCCCGGCTTGTCGAGTACCGACAAGCGCATGCGGCCATTGATCGGCACCGGTTCGCCCAGCAGTTGCGGGTGGAACATCGGCACCACTTCGTCGGCCTTGGGCGCCATCATCAGGAATTCGGCGAACGGGCTGTTCTGCCGGGTGGCGACGAAGTGGTAGCTATAGACCGAGGAACCGTGCGGCACCACCATGGCGTTGTGCGCGTCGGCCAGGGCGGAAATTTTCACCAGTTCTGTCAAGCCGCCGCACCAGCCGACATCCGGCTGGATAATGTCGCAGCAGCCCATCTCCAGGAGCATGCGAAAGCCCCAGCGGGTGGCTTCATGTTCGCCGGTGGTGACCAGCATGCCCTTGGGTACGTTGTTACGCAGCGCTGCGTAGCCCCAGTAATCGTCGGGGGACAGCGCCTCTTCAATCCATTTAAGGCCGTATTCGTGGGCGCCAATCGCCAGTTTGGTGGCGTAGTTGAGGTCCAGGCTCATCCAGCAATCGAGCATCAGCCAGAAGTCCGGGCCGACCCGCTCACGCATGGTCGCCAGCTCTTCGAGGTTTTTGCGCAAGCCTTCTTCACCTTCGGCCGGGCCGTGGTGCAGGGGCATCTTGCCACCGATAAAACCCATCTTCTGCGCCAGGTCCGGGCGCGCGCCGGTGGCGTAGAACTGCAGTTCATCGCGCACCGCACCGCCGAGCAATTGGTGTACCGGTTCCTGGCGGATCTTGCCGAGCAGGTCCCATAGCGCCAGGTCCACGCCGGAGATGGTGTTGATTACCAGACCCTTACGCCCGTAATACAGAGTGGACTGGTACATCTGGTCCCAGATTTTCTCGATATCAGTGACGCGTGCGCCTTCAAGGAAACGTGCCAGGTGTTTCTCAACGATATAGGCCGCAGGTTCGCCACCGGTGGTCACGGCAAACCCAACGGTGCCGTCGCTGGCTTCTATCTCCACTACCAACGTGCCGAGCACATTGATCCCGAAACTGCGGCGGCTCTGGCGGTACTCGGGGTACTTGCTCATGGGCGTGGAAATGTGGTCGTCGATCCAGTGACCGTCAGCCTGGTCGTGATAGTCCGCGCCACCGCCGCGCAACACAAAAGCGCGGACGTGTTTGATGGTGATGTTGCCCATGGTGTGACTCCTGAAAATTAAACAGTGGCCGGCGTGTTCGACGCTTTTTGGCCGGGGGAATGGATACCCAGCACCAGCAACGCAGCCAGTACCGTGGTGGCGGACAGCAGGTACAGGCCGGCTGCCGGGGAGTGGAAGGCGGTTTCCGCCCAGTTCTTCAGGACCGGGGCGATAAACCCGCCCAGTGCGCCAAAGGAGTTGATCAAGGCAATTCCTGCAGCTGCGGCGCTACCTGCCAGGTAGCTGGACGGGAAGGTCCAGAACACCGGCTGCACGGCAATAAATCCCGAGGCGGCGAAGCACAGGGCGAGCATGCCCAGCAATGGGTTGGCGAATGTCACTGAGCAGGCGATGCCGGCGGCAGCCATTAGTAAGGTGAGCGATGCGGTGCGCCGGCGCTCGCCGCTGCGGTCGGAATAACCGGGGATCCACCACGCGGCGAACAGCGCGCACACCCAGGGAATCGCCGAGACCAGCCCGACCATCAGGCCGACCTTGGTGCCAAGCAAACCACTGACCTGGGTCGGCAGGTAAAACACCACGCCGTACACACTGGCTTGGATCAGCAGGTAGACCAGGCACAGGTAAAGCACTGACGGCTGGCACAGCACGCTGAGCAGGCTGCGGCCATGGGAACCTTTGTGCTGGTCTTCGGCGTCCAGCAGGTCCTGGATCTGGCGGCGCTCCTCAACGGTCAGCCATTTGGCGTCGGCGGGGCGATTGTCCAGGTACCAATAGGCCCAGATCCCCACTGCCGAAGCCATCAGGCCCTCCACGACGAACAGCCATTGCCAGCCATGCAGGCCGCCGAAGCCGTCCATTTCCAGGAGCAGGCCAGACAGCGGGCTGCCGAAGATGAAGGCCAGTGGCGCGCCAAAGTAGAAAAAACCCATGGCCTTGCCGCGTGCGGCCTGGGGAAACCAGTAGGTGAGGTAGAGGATTACGCCAGGGAAAAACCCAGCTTCGGCCACACCCAGCAAGAAGCGCAGGATGTAGAAGCTGGTTTCGTTGTGGGCAAACATCATGGCCGCCGAGACCAGGCCCCAACTGACCATGATCCGGCACATCCACAGGCGTGCACCGACGCGATGCAGGATCAGGTTGCTCGGCACTTCGAGCAAGGCGTAGCCCATAAAAAACACCCCGGCGCCAAAGGCGAAGGCGGCGTCGCTCAGGCCGGTGTCGGCCTGGAAGGCTTGTTTGGCGAACCCGACGTTGGCGCGGTCGAGGAAGGCCATGATGTACATCAGTAGCAGGAAGGGCAGCAGCCGCCAGGAAATTTTGGCGAGCAGGGACACGGGTAGCGTGGTCATCTTGAAGTCCTTTTGTAGGGCTTTGTTCTTATGGGCCGGACTGTACGGCGGCCGAGCAATGCGCTACAAATCGAATCTCGCTCATAAGCGATAACCTCAGGGTATCGATAGTAAGGAAAAGAATGAGTAGTCCGCTGATCTCCCGCAGCCTGTTCAACCGCCTGCGCTACAAGCATTTGCATATGCTGGTGGCCTTGAGTTCGAGCCAGAACCTGCACCGTGCTTCCCAGGCCCTGAACATGTCGCAACCGGCGGCCACCCGCATGCTGCGCGAGATCGAAGACATGTTTGCCTGTGACCTGTTCGAACGCTTGCCCCGTGGCATGCGCCCCACGGCGTTGGGCAAGGAGTTGATTCGCTTCGCCGAATCGGCACTCAGCGGCCTGGACCGCTGCGCCGAAGACTTGATGGCCCGCCAGCAGGGCGGTTATGGCTACCTGGCCATCGGCACCATCATGGGCGCCGCGCCGGACCTGGTGATGGACTCGATTGCCCAGATCAAGTCACTCAACCCGCAACTGCGCATTCGCATTATGGGAGACACCAGCGACCAGGTGATCCAACTGCTGGAACAAGGGCGTATCGACCTGGCCATCGCCCGTCGCAACGCTGCCACAAATAGCGAGCATTACAGCTTTGAGCCGTTGGGCAACGAGCGCCTGCTGGTGGTGGTACATGCCGGGCATCCGTTGGCGCAGCGCGCGAGCTTGCCGTTGGAGGAACTGGTCAGCGACTGGCCGTGGATTCTGCAACCGGAAAGCAGCCCGGCACGCATCGGCTTTGACGAAGCGTTGCAGCGCCTGGCCTTGCCCCTGCCGGCGGACATCATCGAATGCAGCTCGGTGTATTCCATGCAGCAACTGATCCAACTGACCGATGCAATCATGGTGCTTTCGGAAAGCGCCCTGCGTGATTACCTGAAGATGGGCCTAGTGGTCGAGTTGCCAGTGGAGCTGGAAGTGACGCTTGCGCCATTTGGCATCTTGCTGCGCAAGGGTGAACCGGTGAGCCACGAGTTGGGGTTGTTTATTGATCTGCTGCGGCATAAGGCCAGGGCGCTTGATTAACAGCCTCCGCCCGTCTACCCGGCAAAAAGAACATGGTGCAGCGCAGGGATATTAAATAGAATGAATCTCATTTGAGACTCACTCGCGCTGCTCAGGGTTCGCTTGCCATGAATGATGCTGTATCGCCAACGACCACCGCCGAACCCAGCCTGAGCACCTTGTACCGCGACCACCGCAGTTGGCTGGAAAGCTGGCTGCGTCGGCGCCTGGGCAATGCCTGGGATGCCGCCGACTTGAGTCAGGATACGTTCCTGCGGGTGCTGGCCAGTGCCCAGCCGGTAGCGCAATTGCAGGAGCCACGCGCCTATCTGGTGACAGTGGGCAAGCGCCTGCTGGTCAATTTCCATCAGCGCCGCAGCCTGGAGCAGGCCTACCTGAATGCCTTGGCACGTTTGCCCGACGACTGCGTGCCATCGCCGGAGCAGCGCTGGTTGCTGCTGGAAACCCTGCAGGCACTGGATGAATTGCTCGATGGTTTGCTGCCGGTCGTGCGTCGGGCGTTTCTCTGGAGCCAGCTCGAAGGCCTGGGCTACCGGGAGATTGCCGAGCGTCTCAAGGTTTCGGAACGTACGGTCAAACGCTACATGGCCCAGGCCTATGAGCATTGCCTGCTGGTGGAACTGTGAGCCGCACCGCGCCGGATGTGGCGCGGGCAGCGGCGCAGTGGTTGGCGCTGCTGGAGTCGGGCACGGCCGGCGAGCGCGATCACGCGGGCTTGCAGCAATGGCGCGACAGCCATCCCCAGCACGAACAGGCCTGGCAAAAAGCGCAGTTGCTGCGCCAGCGTTTTGCCGAATTGCCATCCTCCCTGGCCATGGCCAGCCTCGACCGCCCGCAACCGGGGCGGCGTGCCGTGCTCAAACGCGCCCTGGGCGTGGCAGCGCTGGTGCCGGCGGCATGGCTGCTCAGTCGCCAGTTACCCCTCGACGTGTGGCGTGCCGACCTGCATACCGCCACCGGCGAGCGCAAGCGCGTGCCGCTGGCCGATGGCAGCGCCCTGCAACTGAACACGGCCAGCGCGGTGGATGTAAACCTTGCGCAGCGGCGCCTGACCCTGGTCGACGGGGAGATGGCGCTGAGTGTGCCAGGCGCGGCGGCGCTGACTGTCCACACCCGTTATGGCCAGGTTGTCGCCAGCCAGGCGGAGGTCTGTGTGCGCCAGTTCGCGCAGGCGTGTGTGGTGTCGGTGCTCAAGGGCCAGGTGCAAGTGCACGACGGAGCGGGGCATAGCGCCCTGGTGCGCGGCGGGCAACAGATACGCCTGCAGGCCTCGGGGCTGGGGGTGCCGGTTCCGTTCGACGCGCTGCAACTGGGCTGGCGCGATGGCGTGCTGACGGCGCAGAACCAGGGGCTGGGCGACTTCCTGCGCGAGCTTGATCGCTATCGCCCGGGCGTTTTGCGCTGGGACCCGAGCCTGGAAGCCTTGCGCGTCACCGGCAGTTTCCGCCTGGACGACACCGACCGCATCATCAGCCTGCTGGCCACCACCCATGGGCTGCAGGTGCAGTGGCGCACGCGCTATTGGGTCACGCTGGCACCGCGTAAAACCCTGGCTTGACCACGATTTAATTGTTGAGGCAGATCCAATGTGGGAGCGGGCTTGCTCGCGAAGGCGCAGGGTCAGCCAACTCATCTATGTCTGATACACCGCCTTCGCGAGCAAGCCCGCTCCCACACAAAGCGGCTCCAACATTTTTTCGGCCAGTTTGAACGATCGTGTCCCTTTTTTTCGGCTCGCCTGTCATCCAAGGCAAGTGAACGAAAACAGAGAGCCTTTTAATGCCTGTCGTCCCGCCATCGCTACTGCGCCTGAGTCTGGTCCTGAGCCTGAGTGCCAGCCCAATGTTTATCCCTGTGAGCTGGGCCGAGGACGCGGCCCGGCGCAGTTACCAGGTGCCCGCCGGCAGCCTGGGTAGCGCCTTGACCCGCTTTGCCGGGCTGGCCGGGGTCAATCTGTCGGTGGACCCGGCCCTGGTCGGCGGTCGCCAAAGCGCCGGGATTTCCGGTGAGTTTGCCGTCGAAGAAGGCTTCGCACGCCTGCTGCAAGGCTCGGGCCTGCAATTGCAAACGGTGGGTGAGCGTGCCTACACCTTGATCCCCGCACCACAGGGCGGTGCTTATCAGTTGCCAGCCACCTCGATTCTGGGGACCGCGAACACACCCGTTGCCCAAACCTACGCCGGTGACCAAGTGACACGCAAAGGCGCCCAGGGCCTGTTGGGCGATAACGACTTTATGGATACCCCGTTCAACCTCACGTCCTACACCGCCAAGGCGGTGAAGAACCTGCAAGCGCGGACCCTCGGCGAAATGGTTGCCAGCGACCCTTCGGTGCGCATCACCAACCCTGCCGGTGGACGTTTCGAGCAGTTTTCGGTGCGCGGTTTCAGCCTGTTCAACAGCGATGTGTCCTACGGCGGCCTGTATGGCGTGCTGCCGACTTACGCCATCGACATGGAAATGGTCGAGCGCGTCGATATCCTCAAGGGCCCCGGCGCCTTGCTCGGTGGTATCGCGCCGCGGGGCAGTATCGGTGGCGGGATCAATATCGAGCCCAAGCGTGCCGCCGATGCACCGCTTACCGAGTTCACTGGCAGCTATGCCTCGGCCGGGCAGTTCGGTGGTGCGGTGGATATCGGTCGGCGGTTTGGCGACGAGCAGCAGTTTGGCGTGCGTTTCAATGGCGTGAAGCAATCCGGCGATACCGAATGGGATCACCAGGAGGTCGACCGCGAAATGACCGTGATCGGCCTCGACTATCGCAAGGAGCGAGTGCGCCTGTCCCTCGACCTCGGGCGTCAGGAACGCACCGCCGACGCGCCCCAGGAGCGCGTGGAAGTTGCCAGGGGCAGCGTGATGCCCAAGGCCCGCGACATCCGCGACAACTTTGCCCAATCCTGGACGTACTCCCATACCAAGGACACCTTTGGGGCGGTGCGTGGCGAGTTTGATGTCAGCGATTCGCTGATGGTCTACGCCGCCGCCGGTGCGCGCAAAGGCAACTACGACTTCCTGCGCCACGGTGTGCAAGCGACCCAGAGCAATGGCGACTTCACGGTAGTGCCGCGCAGCTTCCGCCGCGACGAAGACGTCAAGACCGCCACTGTGGGCGCGCGCAGTTGGTTCAATACCGGCCCTGTAGGGCACACGCTCAATGTCAGCCTCAACCAGTTCAACATGGATTTCGACAATGCCGGCGAGCGCTATACCCCCGGCAGGAGCAACCTCTACAACCCGGTGGTGTTGCCCCGTCCAGGCCAGGCTGTGCGCTGGGACACCAGCACCCACACCGAAAACCGCTTCACCAGCCTGGCTTTGGCCGACACCCTGGCCTTCTTCGATGAACGGGTACTGCTGACCCTGGGAGCACGCCTGCAAAAGGTCCAGGTCACGTCCTGGAGCAATGGCATCAAGGACCAGCCGGAGTACGACGAACAAGCGACCTCGCCGGCCCTGGGCCTGGTGGTGAAAGTCACCGATCAACTGTCCCTGTACACCAACTACATGGAAGGCCTGAGCCAGGGCGAGACGGCACCTTCGAGCGGGGTAAGCAATGAAAACGCGATCTTCCCACCGACCAAGAGCAAGCAGGTGGAGGTCGGCGCCAAGTACGACATGGGCAGCTTTGGCATGACGGCCAGCGTGTTCCAGATCAAGCAGCCGGCCTATGGCATCGACAACCAGGGCTTCTTCAAACCCAATGGCGAATTGCGCAACCAGGGCGTGGAACTGAACGTGTTTGGCGAACCCCTGGCCGGCGTGCGCCTGCTCGGCGGGGTGATGCTGCTCGACAGCGAACAGACCAAGACCGCCCAGGGCCTGACCGACGGCAAGCGCGGCACCGGTGCACCAGTGGCCAACGTCAACCTGGGTGCCGAATGGGATATCCCACGCCTGCAAGGCCTGACCCTGACCGCCCGCGCGATTCATACCGGCGCGCAGTACCTGGACGCGGCCAACCAGCAGAAGATCGACAATTGGGAACGCTACGACCTGGGGGCGCGCTACACCTTCAAGGTCAAGGAAAACCCAGTGACCCTGCGTGCGACTGTGGAGAACGTGCTGAATACGACCTACTGGGCATCGGCCGCGACCTCCAGCGACAGCGCGCCCGGCCTGACCCTGTCTACGCCGCGTACCTGGCTGGTGTCGGCAACAGTAGGTTTTTGACCAAACCCATGTAGGAGCCGGCAAGCCGGCTCCTACAGGGTTTTTCATATGTCTATATGGAATAAATAAATAGTTATTTATTCCTTTTGTTGTTGGTGCGAATGGCGCATTTTGAAGGCCTGCGCATTCGTGCGGATTGACCCAACAGTGAAAGGAAAACCGACATGACCATCAAAGCGATCAACGTGCGCAACCAGTTCAAAGGCGTGATCAAGGAAATCCTGCTCGGCGAAGTGGTGTCCGAGATCGACGTGCAAACCGCGTCCGGGATTGTCACCTCGGTGATCACCACACGTTCGGTGCGTGACCTGGAGTTGAAGGTGGGCAGTGAAGTGATTGCCTTCGTCAAATCCACCGAGGTGTCCATCGCCAAGCTCTGATCAGCCGCCAGGGCCGCGCCTACAGGTTTTGCAGGCTGCGTTCCAGGCGTGAAATACCTTCTTCGAGCAATGCCCGCGGGCAGCCAAAGTTCAAGCGCACGAACTGTTGGCTGTCATCGCCAAATTCCACGCCCGCACTCAAGCCTACCTTGGCCTGCTCAAGGAAAAACCGCTGTGGGTCTTCCAGGCCCAGGGCGCTGCAATCCAGCCAGGCCAGGTAGGTACCTTGAGGCGCATGCATGACCACCCCCGGCAGGCGTTTTTGCACGGCATCCACCAGGTAGTTGCGGTTGCCTTGCAGGTACGTGACCAACGCCTCCAACCACTCACCACATTGGCTATACGCCGCCCAGGTGGCTTCCAGGCCCAACGGGCTGACGCTATCGACCATGCCGCAGCGTGCCTTGTTGAAGCGCTCGCGGATGAGTGGGGCCTGGACAATCGCAAAGCAGGTCTTCAGGCCGGCGACGTTGTAGGCCTTGCTCGCGGACATCAGGGTGATGGTGCGCCGTGCGATCTCTGCACTCAACGAGGCGGTAGGGATATGCCGGCGCCCGTCGAAGCACAGCTCGGCGTGGATCTCATCGGAGACAATCAGCGTGCCTTGTTCCAGGCAGGCATTGGCGACGGCCAGCAGTTCCTCGCGGGCAAACACCTTGCCCAGGGGGTTGTGGGGGTTGCTCAACAGCAGTGCGCCGGCACCTTTCAGGGCTTGGCGCAAGGCGGGCAGGGGGGTGAGGTATTCGCCCTGGTCGCTCAGTTCAAACGGCACTTCGATCTTCGGCAGGTTCCAGTTGCCCGCTGCATGGCGCAGCGGCGCGTAGTTGGGGGTTTGCAAGACCACCGACTGGCCCGGTTGGACAAAGGCATGCAAGGCCATGTTGAAGCCTGGCTCGACACCCGGCAGGAACAGCAATTCATCGGGCTGCACGCGCCAGGCGTACTTGTGCCACAGGTCGCTGATGATCGCCTCGCGCACTTCAGGCCGGGCGACGCTGTAGCCGAGCATCTGCTGGTCCAGGCGCGCGTGCAGGGCCTTGAGGATCGCCGGCGGGGCGGCGATGTCCATGTCGGCAATCCACATCGGCAAGACGTCTTCGGGGTAGCGGCTCCACTTGGTGCTGCCGGTGCCGAGGCGAGGGTGGATCGTGTCGAAATCAAAGCTCATGGGGGCGCTCGTGTCAGGAAGGCGGGCGAAGAATGGCGTCGATTCTAAGTCAGCCGGCCTGATAGGTCATCAACTGCTCCTCGCACAGGATGCGGATTGTGCGCCGTTGTACATCGATCAGTCCGGCGTCTACCAGCCGATGCAGGATCCGCGAAAACGTCTCTGGCTGAATCCCCAGTTTGGAGGCCACCAGACGCTTGGGCACCTGCAGCACCACATCGCCGCTGGCCAGGTCGCGCTCCTGGATCAGAAAGTTGATGACCCGGCGACTGGCATTGGCCAGGCTCAGGGTGTCGATGTCCTTGAGGCGTTGATGCAGGTGGATGCTCATGGTGCCGAGGATTGCCAGGCAGATCTGCGGCTGGTCTTCCAGGGCCTTGCGGTAATGATGGCCCTCGATGGTAACCAGCACGCTGTCCTTGAGCGCCGTGGCACTCACCGGGTAGGCCTTGGCCTGGCTGAACAGCAGGGCTTCGGCAAAGGTCTGGCCGGGGCGAATGACTTCCACCAGATGCTCCTGGCCTTCACCGGTGACCCGGTGCAACTTGACCTGGCCACTGATCAACAGGAAAAACCGCTCGGCGGGGTCGCCCTGATGCATCAAGGTCGCGTGCCCGGGCAGGCGCTTGAGATTGGCCAGGGTGCAGACGTCCTGGAAGATTTTTTCCGGCAAGGGGCTGAACAGATGATGCCGGCGCAGGGTTAAAACGATGGATGGGTGGGTCAGCATGGCGTACCTCCGCTCCCCCCCATGGTAGGGCGCAAGGCTTGCCGGGCCTATGCCTCGTTGGAGGTAGCCCCGAGGAGGCAGTGATCGCGCAGCAGTGCCGAAAATGCATCCCGGGCCGGATGGCAGCCTGTGTTGGCGTGCCAGTAAAACCGGTTGTCGATGCGCGTCAGTTCCGCGAACTCGTGGCCTTGCCAGTTGGCGCCCTGACGATATTGCTCGTAGATCCCCCGTGGTACCAGCGCGGCGCCGCTGCCGGCGCTGACACAGCCGATAATCGTACCGTAGCTGGCGATGCTGACGATTGACGCGACTTGGCCGTGGCGTGACAACCACTGCTCCAGTGCCAGGCGATACGGGCAGCCGGTCGGCCACATAAACAGGGTCAGGCCCTGCAGGTCGGTCACGGTGCGCACCGGCCCCAGGGACGTGGGGGCGATCAGCACCAGGTCTTCGCTATACAGCAGCGTGCTTTCCAGCCCCGGGCGTTGCACATCCACGGCGACAATCGCCGCATCCAGCCGATGGTGCTGGATATCATCGAGCAACTGCGACCAGGTGCCGGTGCTCAACGCCAACGACACTTGTGGGTACAGCGCGTGGTAGCGCGCCAGCAAATGGGGCAAGCGCCCCGTTGCACTGGACTCGATAGCCCCGATCCGCAGGTGCCCATGGGGCGCGCCACCAGGTGCGACGGCACGCCGGGAGGCTTCGGTGAGGTCGAGGATTTTCGTCGCGTATTCGATAAACACTTCGCCCGCAGGACTGACCCGCAGGCCCCGGCCCTCACGCAGGAACAACGCGACCCCGAGCTCCTGCTCCAGGGACTTGAGCCGTGCGGTGATATTGGACGGCACGCAATGCAGCTTTGCGGCTGCACGGGCGATGCTGCCCAACTCGTAGACCGTCTTGAACATGCGCAGTTGGGACAGTTCCATGGTTCACCTGAAGTGAAGAGTGGGCTCAGTTTAAGTCACTTTTTTCAGGGCTTGAGTTTTCTCATACTTTTGCCAGGCAGTGCCTGTGTGCTGCCACGTCCCTGAGAATGCTCATGCCCCACGCAAAAGTTGTCCTGGCGACCCTCTTCGTCATCCTCTGCTGGGCGTATTCGCCTGTCGGCATCCATATCGCGCTGCAGGCCTATGCGCCCGACAATCTGGCTGTGCTGCGCTTTTTGATTGCTTCGGTGTTTATGGCCGGGGTGGCCTGCTGCAAGGGCATTGCACGGCCCCGGGTCCGGGATTTGCCTTTGTTTGCGGTGTTGGGATTGTTTGCGGTGACGCTGCACCACATCGCCCTCAACTACGGCCAGCGCGGTGTGAGTGCCGGCGCCGCCAGCGTCCTGGCGCAATCGACGCCACTGTTCAGCGCATTGCTCGCCAGCACGTTGTTCAGGGAGCGGCTCGGCGCCTGGCAATGGGCTTGTGTCCTCGGCGGCCTGCTCGGTGCCGGAGTCGTGGCGGTGGGGGATCGGGGCTTGGGCGAACTGGATGGGCATGGCGTGTTGATCCTGCTGGCAGCGGCGTCCTGGAGCCTGTATTTCGCCCTGCAAAAGCGTTACTCACAGCGTTATGACGGACTGACAATGGTGTGTTTCACCCTCTGGTCAGGTACCGCGTTGCTGCTGGTGTATCTGCCCGGATTACCGGAGGAAGTGGCCCAGGCTCCGGTGCGGGTGAACCTGGCAGTGCTGGTGCTGGGCATCTTTCCCAGTGCGCTGGCATACCTGGCCTGGGCTTATGTACTGACGCATAGCCAGGTCAGTCGGGCAGCGATTGCGCTTTACCTCATACCGCCGGTGGCGATGGTGATGGCATGGGTGATATTGGCGCAGCGACCTTCGATGATGGTGATTGTGGGGACGGTTATTGTTTTGGCGAGTGTGGGGGCGTTGACGGTGAAAGTGCGGTAATGCAACGCCAGAGCGCGCAGCTGCATTCCCCTGTAGGAGCTGGCTTGCCTGCGATCACGCCAGCAAGAACACCTCGGGGTGTCAGTTACCCAACGTCATCGCTAACGACCCTCGCAGGCAAGCCAGCTCCCACAAACCCCTACCCAGCCTGGCGCAAATGCTCCATCGCCCACACCGCAGCCTCCACCCGCGAGCGCAACCCCAGTTTGTGCAGCAGATTCTTCACATGCACCTTCACCGTGCCCTCGGTAATCCCCAGCTTGTGCCCGATCACCTTATTGCTGTAACCCCCGGCGATGGTCTTCAACACCTGCCGCTCGCGCTCGGTCAGTTCAACCGCGGCATGGGGTTGGGGTGAGCGCAGGGCCTGGGCCAGCACGCGCGTCAGGCCAGGGCTGATCACCAGGGCGCCGTGCAGGGCATCGCGGATGTACTGGATCAGCAGTTCCGGCTCCATGTCCTTGAGCAGATAACCGTTGGCATCCAGGCGCAGGGCGTCGCGGATGTCGTCTTCGGCATCGGACACGGTAAACAGCAAGACCTTGCCGCCATAGGCCATGGCGCGCAGGCGGCGCAGGGTTTCCAGGCCGTTCATTTGCGGCATGTTGTTGTCCAGCAACACCAGGTCCGGTTGCAACGATTCGATCAGCCCCAGGGCTTCCTCGCCATTGCCGGCTTCGCCCACCACGTGCAGGTCATCTTCCAGTTCGAGCATCTGGCGCATGCCGTGGCGCATCATCGGGTGGTCGTCGACGAGCAGGATGCCGTGGCGGTGTGGGGTGTTCATGACAGGCTACCTTGTTGTAAAGACTGCCCGAGGAATTCCGGGCGAAACAGCAAATGTACCCGTGTGCCTTGGGGCTCGCGGGCAGAAATATCCAGTTGGCCGTGTAGGCTGCGGGCGCGTTCATCCATGATGTTCAGGCCGTGGTGTTCGCGTTGGTCTACCGGCTCGCTGAAGCCGCGGCCGTCGTCTTCAATGCTCAAGCTCACGGTTTCGCCGTGCTGGCGCAGTTGCAGCCAGGCGTTCTCGGCATGGGCGTGGCGCAGGCAGTTGGACAAGGC
This sequence comes from Pseudomonas sp. 06C 126, assembly GCF_001855215.1. Lineage (NCBI taxonomy): Bacteria > Pseudomonadati > Pseudomonadota > Gammaproteobacteria > Pseudomonadales > Pseudomonadaceae > Pseudomonas > Pseudomonas sp. 06C 126. Next base: position 113,462 of record NZ_MIFU01000003.1, read on the forward strand.
TTCACGGGTCACCTGCAACAGGTGGATCTGTTCACTGGCTGACAGTTGGAAGGCCAGGGCGTCCACATGCAGGTGCACTTGGAATTCGCCACGGCGCGAGAACTCCTCGGCGGTGTCTTTGAGCTCCTGGACCAGCCCGGCATCGTGGATTTGCAGGCGGAAGGTGGTAAGCAACTCACGCAGTTGCCGATAGGCGTTGTTCAGGCCTTCGCGCAGTTCGCCGGTGACGGTTTCCAGGGTGGCCTTGGGTTCGTCACGGCGCAGCAGGGTCTGCATGCGGCTGACTTGCAGCTTCATATACGACAGCGCTTGCGCCAGGGAGTCATGTAGTTCGCGGGCGATGATCGTGCGTTCATCCAGCAGTAACAGGCGGTGGTCCTGTTCACGCTGGCGCTTGAGGGACAGCGAGGTGCCAATCAGGTTGGCCAGCGCCTGGATCAGCTGTTTTTCCCAGTCCTGGGGCGTATGCCCATCGACGAAATGCGCCTTGAGTTCGCCCAACTCTGCGCCCTGGTTGCTGATGCTGAACACCTGGGGCGGGGCCACGTGATGCCGTTCGCAGGTGGCGCAGTCGCCAATGGCGCAGACGTTGCGGCTGTTTTCACCATGCAGCGCGAGCATCTGCTGTGCCGGGGCGAGGAAGTGCCCTTGCAGGCACAGCGACAGGCGCAGGCCCGGCAGGCGCTTCTGGAAGCGCCGGATCAATTCGTCGAGGCCTTCGGCGTTGGCCAGGCGCGTGGCCAGGCTGCGGCTGCTCTCGTAGAGCAACTCGAGGGCGGCGTTGGCTTGTTGCAGGTTGAGGGTCTTGTGCTGCACCTGGCTTTCCAGGGTGCGGTGGGACTGCTCGATGGTTTCGGCCAGGGTGTTGAAGCTCAGGGCCAACTGGCCAAGCTCGTCTTGGGAGCGGTGATTGACCCGCGCCGTGTAGTCACCCTCACGAAAGCGTCGGGTCGCGTCCACCAACTCCTTCAAGGGCGTGACCACGCCGTACTGCAATTCATACAGCCCCAGCAGCAGGATGATCAGGGTGCTGAACAGCGCCAGGCCCTGGATCAGCTGTTGCCAGCCTTGTTTGTGCTCGCTCTGCTGCTGCAACAGGCTGACGAACTGGTTCAGTTGCTCGACAAAGGCTGGCGCGCGTTCGCGGAACAGGGCGCCGTCGCCACGCTCGATGGCCGGGCGCAGCTCCAGGTTCCAGTGTTGCTGGATCTGCTGGTAGCTCTGTTGCAGGGCGCTCTGGGGGCCGTCTTCCAGCACTGCTTTCAATGACTGGCTGTCCAGGCGCCGTTGCAGGCTTTGGGTGATGGCCTGGATCTCGTCGGCGGGGGCATGGTCGGCGAGTTTCCAGCTCAGGTGGTAGGTCTCCATGCGCACCGAGCCTGCGGTGTTGATGGCCGCGCCGTCGCCCTGGCTGAACCAGGCGATCAGCCCGGCGCTCAGGGAACTGGCCAGGGCCAGGATCGCAATCAGGATCACCGCGACACCGGCCCGCGCGGGCAGGGAGCTGCGCAGCCAGTTAAACATCACGGAGTAATCGAAGGGGGAAGAACAGCAGCATGGCGGCACCTGGCAAGGAAAACAGCATTGAATTCTGCAATCCCTGGCGCACTACCTCTAAAGAGTTGCCGGCGAACCCTCCCACGGGAAAAGGCCGGCACAAGAGACCAATCCATTGATAAATAAAGACTTTCTCTTGTTATTTGGCCTACCTCCTTGGAGGTAGATGGGGCAAGCATAGGCCAATACCCCCCAGGCGGACGTTGATCTGGGTCAAGTTCTGCGAGGACGTCGCCCCTAACCTGCGCTCATGGAATCACTTCTGGGAGCGCAAACCGTGACTCAACCCCGTGTAAGACAAGGCCTGGTGCTGGGCATGAGTACGCTGGCCTTCACCGTGTGCTTTATGGTCTGGATGATGTTCGCCGTGCTTGGCGTGCCGATCAAAGAGCTGCTGCAACTCAACGAAACCCAGTTCGGCCTGCTGGCCGCCACCCCCGTGTTGACCGGCTCCCTGGTGCGCCTGCCCCTGGGCCTGCTGACGGACCGCTTTGGCGGGCGCATCGTGTTCTTTGTACTGATGCTCACCTGCGTGCTGCCGCTGTACCTGATCACCTATGCCACCGCCTTCTGGCAATTCCTGGTGCTGGGGCTGTTTGTCGGCCTGGCGGGCGGCTCGTTCTCGGTGGGCATCGCCTATGTCGCCAAGTGGTTTGACAAGGACAACCAGGGCTTTGCCATGGGCGTGTTCGGTGCCGGCAACGCCGGGGCGGCGGTGACCAAGTTTCTTGCGCCAGCCCTGATCGCCCTGGGTACCTGGCACCTGGTGCCGAAGGTGTTCAGCGCGATCCTGTTTATCACCGCGCTGCTGTTCTGGTTCCTCACCAGCGAAAACAAGGCCCACCGCAACGCCAGTGGCGCGACCTTTCGCGAGCAGTTGCTGTGCCTCAAGGACCCGGCCGTGTGGCGCTACTGCCAGTACTACTCGATTGTGTTCGGTGGCTACGTGGCCCTGGCGCTGTGGGCGACCAAGTACTACGTGCAGGAATACGGCTTCAGCCTGCAAAGCGCCGCGCTGCTGGCGGCGTGTTTTTCCCTGCCGGGTGGGGTGCTGCGCGCCGTAGGCGGCTGGATGTCCGACCGCTGGGGCGCACAAAGCGTGACCTGGTGGGTGTTGTGGGTGAGCTGGATCTGCCTGTTCCTGCTCAGCTACCCGCAGACCCAATTGCAGGTGCAGACCGTCAACGGCCCGCTGGATTTCCATATCGGCCTCAACGCCACCGTCTTCACCATCCTGCTGTTTGTGATGGGCATCGCCTTCGCCTTCGGCAAGGCCTCGGTGTTCAAGTACATCGCCAATGACTACCCGCAAAACATGGGCGCGGTGTCCGGCATCGTCGGCCTGGCCGGGGGCCTGGGTGGCTTCGTGCTGCCGATCATGTTCGGCGCCCTGGTGGACCTCACCGGCGTGCGCTCTTCCTGCTTCATGTTGATGTACGGCGTGGTCTGGGTCTCCCTGACCTGGATGTACTTCAGTGAAATCCGCAAGCAACCGCTGCTCGGTAAAGCGGTGGCCCAGCCTCTCCAAGGAGAATCCGCATGACTATCGCGCAAAAGCCCAATTCGGGCCCGGTGATCCACGACTGGCGCCCCGAAGACCCTGCATTCTGGGGCGCCAGCGGCAAACAGACCGCGACCCGCAACCTGTGGATCTCGATCCCGGCGTTGCTGTTGGCCTTCGCCGTGTGGATGGTATGGAGCACGGTGATCGTGCGCCTGAACGCCATCGGCTTTAGCTTCACCACCGATCAGCTGTTCTGGCTGGCCGCCTTGCCGGGCCTGTCCGGTGCCACCTTGCGCGTGTTCTATTCGTTCATGGTGCCGATCTTCGGTGGCCGCCGCTGGACCGCCCTGAGCACCGCGTCGCTGCTGATCCCCTCGTTGTGGATGGGCTTTGCGGTGCAGGACCCCAGCACTTCCTACAGCGTATTTGTGCTGATCGCGCTGCTGTGCGGTTTCGGCGGCGGCAACTTCGCCTCGAGCATGTCCAACATCAGCTTCTTCTACCCCAAGTCCCAGCAAGGCACGGCCCTGGGCCTGAACGCCGGCCTGGGTAACCTCGGCGTGTCGGTGATGCAGTTCTGCGTGCCGCTGGTGATCACCTTTGGTGTGTTCGGCCTGCTCGGTGGTCAGCCGCAGACCCTGGAAGACGGCAGCCAGTTGTGGCTGCAGAACGCTGGCTTTATCTGGGTGCCGTTCATTATCACCGTGACCCTGTTTGCCTGGTTCGGCATGAACGACCTGTCCAGCGCCCGTGCTTCGTTCAGCGAGCAAGCAGTGATCTTCAAGCGCAAGCACAACTGGCTGATGTGCTGGTTGTACCTGGCGACTTTCGGTTCCTTCATCGGCTTCTCGGCCGCCTTCCCGATGCTGATCAAGACTTCGTTCCCGGACGTCAACGCTTTGAAATTCGCATTCCTCGGCCCGCTGGTAGGCGCCCTGGTACGCCCTTTGGGCGGCTGGCTGGCAGACAAGCTGGGCGGTGCGCGAGTGACCCTGTGGAACTTCGTGCTGATGATCGTGATGGTGTTTGGCGTCCTGCACTTTCTGCCACTGAACGGCCAGGGCGGCAGCTTCTACGGCTTCCTTGGCCTGTTCATGCTGCTGTTCATCACCACTGGCATCGGCAACGGCTCCACCTTCCGCATGATCCCGGTGATCTTCCGCACCCAGCATGAAAAAGCCAGCGCCGGCAAACCTGCCGCCGTGCGTGAGCAAGCCCTCAAGGATGCGACCAAGGAATCGGCAGCCGTGCTGGGCTTCAGTTCGGCCATGGGCGCCTTCGGTGCGTTCTTCATTCCCAAGACCTTTGGCTCGTCCATGGCCTACACCGGCAGCCCGGCATTGGCCTTTTACATGTTCGTCGGCTTCTACCTGAGCTGCATTGTCGTGACCTGGTGGTGGTATGCGCGCAAAGGCGCCGAGACCCCCTGCTGAGTCGACCCCGAATTCAAACCTTGCGTGGGCGGGGCACAGAACCCCGCAGCAAGCCTGAGAGGAAAGCACCATGAGTCATTTACTCGATCAACTGCGGTTCTTCAATCGCAAGCAAGACGAATTCTCCGAAGGTCACGGCGAGACCCGCAAAGAGTCCCGCGACTGGGAGAACGTCTACCGTTCGCGCTGGCAGTACGACAAGATCGTGCGTTCCACCCACGGGGTGAACTGCACCGGCTCGTGCTCGTGGAAGATCTACGTGAAGAACGGCCTGATCACCTGGGAAACCCAGCAGACCGATTACCCGCGCACCCGCAACGACTTGCCCAACCATGAGCCGCGCGGCTGCCCCCGTGGCGCGAGCTACAGCTGGTACATCTACAGCGCCAACCGCCTGAAGTACCCGAAGATCCGCAAGCCATTGCTCAAACTGTGGCGCGAGGCGCGCCTGACCCTGTCGCCGGTCGAGGCCTGGGCGAGCATTGTCGAGGACAAGGCCAAGGCCGACTCCTATAAAAGCAAACGCGGCATGGGCGGCTTCATCCGCTCCAACTGGGATGAAGTCAACGAGATCATCGCAGCGTCCAACGTCTACACCATCAAGCAATATGGCCCGGACCGCATCGTCGGCTTCTCGCCGATCCCGGCCATGTCCATGGTCAGCTATGCCGCCGGCTCCCGTTACCTGTCGTTGATTGGCGGCGTGTGCCTGAGTTTCTACGACTGGTACTGCGACCTGCCACCGGCCTCGCCAATGGTCTGGGGCGAGCAGACCGACGTGCCGGAATCGGCCGACTGGTACAACTCCAACTACATCATTGCCTGGGGCTCCAACGTCCCGCAGACCCGTACCCCAGACGCGCACTTCTTCACCGAGGTGCGCTACAAGGGCACCAAGACCGTGGCCATCACCCCCGACTATTCGGAAGTGGCCAAGCTTACCGACCTGTGGCTCAACCCTAAGCAGGGCACTGACGCCGCGTTGGCCCAGGCGTTCAACCATGTGATCTTCAAAGAATTTCATCTGGACAAGCCCAGCGCGTACTTCACCGACTATGCCAAGCGCTACACCGACTTGCCGGTGCTGGTGATGCTCAAGCCCATGACCGGCTTTGCCCCGGGCGCAGGCTTCCAGCCCGACCGCTTTTTGCGCGCGTCGGACCTGGTCGACAATCTGGGCCAGGACAACAACCCGGAATGGAAAACCATCGCCCTCGACGAGAGCGGCGAACTGGTCTCGCCACAAGGCGCCATCGGCTATCGCTGGGGCGAGAAGGGCAAGTGGAACATCCTCGCCAAAGAAGGCGGTGAAGGCCGCGAGATCGACCTGAAACTGAGCCTGATCGGCGATGACGTCGCCGAAGTGGCGTTCCCGTATTTTGCCGGTGAAGCCCACGATTACTTCCAGCACGTGGCCGGCGATGCCGTGCAGTTCCGTCGGGTGCCGGTGCACAGCGTGACCCTGGCTGATGGCACGGTGGCCAAAGTGGCGACGGTGTTCGACCTGTCCGCCGCCAACCTGGCTATCGACCGTGGCCTGGGCGGCAGCAACGTGGCCAAGGACTACAACGACGCCAGCGTGCCGGGTACACCGGCCTGGCAGGAAGCAATCACCGGCGTCAGCCGCGAGAAGGCGATCCAGATCGCCCGCGAGTTTGCCGACAACGCCGACAAGACCCGTGGTCGCTCGATGATCATCGTCGGCGCGGCGATGAACCACTGGTACCACATGGACATGAACTACCGCGGGCTGATCAATATGCTCATGCTCTGCGGTTGCGTCGGCCAGACCGGTGGCGGTTGGGCGCACTATGTGGGCCAGGAAAAACTGCGCCCGCAATGCGGCTGGCTGCCCCTGGCCTTTGGTTTGGACTGGAACCGTCCGCCACGCCAGATGAACGGCACCAGCTTCTTCTATGGCCATAGCTCGCAATGGCGCCACGAGAAGATGAGCATGCACGACATCCTCTCGCCGCTGGCCGACAAGTCGCAGTTCCCCGAGCATGCCCTGGACTACAACATCCGCGCCGAACGCGCCGGCTGGTTGCCCAGCGCGCCACAACTCAATACCAACCCGCTGCATATCTGCCGCGACGCCGCGGCCGCTGGCATGGACCCGAAAGACTACGTGGTCAAGTCCTGGCAGGACGGCAGCTTGCGCTTTGCCTGCGAGCAGCCGGACAGCCCGGTGAACTTCCCGCGCAACATGTTTATCTGGCGCTCCAACCTGCTCGGTTCGTCGGGCAAGGGCCATGAGTACATGCTCAAGTACCTGCTGGGCACCAAGAACGGGGTGATGAACGAAGACATCGGCCACAGCACCGAATGCAAGCCGACCGAGGCCGAGTGGGTCGAAGACGGCGCCATCGGCAAGCTGGACCTGGTGACCACCCTGGACTTCCGTATGTCCTCCACCTGCGTCTATTCCGACATCGTGTTGCCGACCGCAACCTGGTACGAAAAAGACGACATGAACACCTCGGACATGCACCCGTTCATTCACCCGCTGTCGGCGGCGATCGATCCGGCGTGGGAGTCGCGTTCGGACTGGGAAATCTACAAAGGCATCGCCAAGGCGTTCTCGGCCATGTCGGTCGGCCACTTGGGCGTGGAACAAGACCTGGTCACCGTGCCGTTGATGCATGACAGCGTCGGCGAACTGGCCCAGCCGTTTGGCGGCACCGACTGGAAAAGCGCCGGTGTGGCGCCGGTACCGGGCAAGAACGCGCCAAACATGGCGGTGGTGGAGCGCGATTACCCGAACATCTACAAGCAGTTCTCGTCCCTGGGCCCGATGCTGGAAAAACTCGGCAACGGCGGCAAGGGCATCAACTGGAACACCGATGAGGAGGTCGAGTTCCTTGGCGAACTCAACCACCACGAAGGCGATGCAGGCATCAGCCATGGCCGGCCAAAGATCGACACAGCCATCGACGCCGCCGAAGTGATCCTGTCCCTGGCCCCGGAAACCAACGGCAAGGTTGCCTTGAAAGCCTGGGCTGCGCTGTCGGAATTCACCGGCATCGACCACAGCCACCTGGCGATTTCCAAGGCCCACGAAGCGATCCGCTTTCGCGATATCCAGGCGCAGCCGCGCAAGATCATCTCCAGCCCCACCTGGTCGGGCCTCGAAGACGAGCACGTGAGCTACAACGCCGGCTACACCAACGTCCATGAAAACATCCCATGGCGCACCATCACCGGCCGCCAGCAGTTTTACCAGGATCACCCGTGGATGCAGGCGTTCGGCGAGCAATTGATGAGCTACCGGCCACCGGTCAACACCCGCACCATCGAAGGGGTGAAGGGCAAGCGCAGCAATGGCGAGACCGAAATCGTCCTGAACTGGATCACTCCGCACCAGAAGTGGGGGATCCACAGCACCTACAGCGACAACCTGCTGATGCTCACCCTCAGCCGTGGCGGCCCGATTGTGTGGCTCTCGGAAATCGACGCCAAGCGCGCCGGGATCGAGGACAACGACTGGATCGAGTGCTTCAACGTCAACGGCGCCCTGACCGCCCGTGCGGTGGTCAGCCAGCGGGTCAAGGAAGGCATGGTGATGATGTACCACGCCCAGGAACGCATCGTGAACGTACCGGGTTCGGAAACCACCAAGACCCGTGGCGGCCACCACAACTCGGTGACCCGCGTGGTGCTCAAGCCGACCCACATGATCGGCGGCTATGCCCAGCAGGCCTACGGTTTCAACTATTACGGCACAGTCGGCTGCAACCGCGATGAATTCGTGGTGGTGCGCAAGATGGTCAAGGTCGATTGGCTCGATGGTTCCAGCGGTGATGATCTGCCGCGTCCATTGCCGACCGATATCGAGGAGAACTGAGATGAAGATTCGCTCACAAATCGGCATGGTCCTGAACCTGGACAAGTGCATCGGCTGCCACACCTGCTCCATCACCTGCAAAAACGTCTGGACCAGCCGCGAAGGCATGGAATACGCCTGGTTCAACAACGTTGAATCCAAGCCGGGCATCGGCTACCCCAAGGAGTGGGAAAACCAGGACAAGTGGAAGGGCGGCTGGATCCGTAACGCCAACGGCTCGATCAACCCACGTATCGGCGGCAAGTTCCGCGTGTTGGCGAACATCTTCGCCAACCCGGACCTGCCGAGCCTGGACGACTACTACGAGCCGTTCGACTTCGACTACCAGCACCTGCACACCGCGCCCCTGGGCGAGCACCAACCCACTGCGCGCCCGCGTTCGGTGGTGTCGGGCAAGCGCATGGAGAAAATCGAGTGGGGCCCCAACTGGGAAGAAATCCTCGGCACCGAGTTCGCCAAGCGCCGCAAGGACAAGAACTTCGACCAGATCCAGGCCGACATTTATGGCGAGTACGAAAACACCTTCATGATGTACCTGCCGCGCCTGTGCGAGCACTGCCTGAACCCGGCGTGCGCGGCGTCGTGCCCCAGCGGCGCGATCTACAAGCGTGAAGAGGACGGCATCGTCCTGATCGACCAGGAAAAATGCCGCGGCTGGCGCATGTGCATCAGCGGCTGCCCGTACAAGAAAATCTACTTCAACTGGAAAAGCGGCAAATCCGAGAAGTGCATCTTCTGCTACCCACGGATCGAAGCGGGCATGCCCACCGTCTGCGCGGAAACCTGCGTCGGGCGGATCCGTTACCTCGGTGTGCTGCTGTATGACGCCGACCGCATCAGCGAAGTGGCAAGCACCGCCAACGAGCACGACCTGTACGAGAAGCAGCTGGAAATCTTCCTCGACCCCAATGACCCGGCGGTGATCCGCCAGGCCCTGGCCGATGGTGTACCGCAGTCGGTGATCGACTCGGCCCAGCGTTCGCCGGTGTACAAAATGGCCGTGGACTGGAAGCTGGCGCTGCCGCTGCACCCGGAATACCGCACCTTGCCGATGGTCTGGTACGTGCCGCCGCTGTCGCCGATCCAGAACGCCGCCGCAGCTGGCACCGTGGGCATGAACGGGGTGATCCCGGATGTCGACAGCCTGCGCATCCCGCTGCGCTACCTGGCCAATATGCTGACTGCCGGTGACGAAAAGCCGGTCAAGCGTGCGCTTAAACGCCTGCTGGCCATGCGCGCCTTCAAGCGCTCACAGCAAGTGGACGGTGTGGAGGACCTGCAAGTGCTGGCCGACGTCGACCTGAGCGTTGCCCAGGTGGAAGAGATGTACCGCTACCTGGCGATTGCCAACTACGAAGACCGTTTTGTAGTGCCCAGCGCCCACCGTGAAGACGCGATGAGCGATGCGTTTGCCGAGCGTTCCGGTTGTGGTTTCAGCTTTGGCAGCGGCTGCAGTGGCAGCTCCGACACCAACATGTTCGGGGCGAAGAAGGCCAACCGCCGCGACGTGCTGAAAACCGTACAGATCTGGGAGGACTGAGCCATGCGCATTCTTAAAGTGATCTCGTTGCTGCTGGACTATCCCACCGAAACCCTGGTGAACGGCCGCGATGAACTGGAGCAGGCGATTCTCGAATCGCGGGAAATCAGCCCCAAGCAGCGTGGTGCGTTGTTCGAGCTGTTGGAGCTGATCTGCAGCAATGACCTGATGGATGGCCAGGAGCACTACGGTGCGTTGTTTGGCCGCGGTCGCTCGCTGTCGCTGCTGCTGTTCGAGCACGTGCATGGCGAGTCGCGGGATCGCGGCCAGGCCATGGTCGACATGATGGCCCAGTACCAGGAGGCCGGGTTCGCCATCGGCGTCAAGGAGCTGCCGGACTACATCCCGTTGTACCTGGAGTTTCTGTCCACCCGCGAAGACATCGAGGCCCGCGAGGGCCTGGCGGATGTGGCGCACCTGCTGGCCTTGCTGGCGGCGCGCCTGGACGAGCGCGAAAGCGCCTATGCCAGTTGCTTCCGTGCGCTGTTGCAGATCAGCGGCGCCGAGCCACACCAGGCGATTGCCGAGTTGCGTGCCCAGGTTGCCGCCGAAGTGCGCGACGACTCCCTCGAAGCCCTGGACAAGGTCTGGGAAGAGGAGGCCGTGGACTTCATGCAGGCCGAGCAGCAGGACCGTTGCAGCGCCATGCCCAGCGCGCCGGGCAAGGCCCGCGAAGAAAGTGCGGTGCCGTTGCACTGGGTGGATTTTCAGCACGAAGGGCTGGCCGCCGTGCCAGCCAAGGAGGTGGGTAATGTCTAAGTGGAATTTGCTGGTATTTGGCGTGTATCCGTATGTCGCCCTGGCCATCTGCCTGTTGGGCAGTTGGGCGCGGTTTGACCTGTCGCAGTACACCTGGAAGGCCGGCTCCAGCCAGATGCTCAATAACCGTGGCATGCGTGTGGCGAGCAACTTCTTCCATATCGGCGTGCTGTTCGTGCTGGCCGGGCATTTTGTCGGCCTGCTGACGCCGGCGTCGATCTACCACCATGTGATCAGTACCGAAAACAAGCAGCTGCTGGCGATGGTCTCCGGTGGTTCCTTCGGCCTGCTGTGCCTGGTGGGCCTGGTGATGCTGGTCAATCGTCGCCTCACTGATCCACGGGTCCGGGCCACATCAAGCCCATCGGACATCCTGATCTTGCTGGTGTTGCTGGCGCAGCTGGTCCTGGGTTTGCTGACTATCGTTGCGTCGACCGGGCATATGGACGGTTCGGTGATGGTGATGCTCGCGGACTGGGCGCAGAACGTGGTGTTGCTGCGGCCGGTGGAAGCAGCGGCGGCGATTGCCCCGGTGAGCCTGATCTACAAGGCGCACGTGGCGCTGGGCCTGACCCTGTTTGTACTGTTCCCGTTTACCCGTCTGGTGCACATGGTCAGTGCGCCGATCTGGTACCTGGGCCGTCGTTATCAAATCGTGCGGCAGAAGTGAGGAGAACGTCATGACTACAGGATGCGGATGTGGTGGCGGCAGCGGCGGTGGTGGTTGCAGCTCTTCGGCCAAAGAGCCGGAAGTGGTGGTGGCCGTCGAGCCGCAACTGATCGCCAGCAGCGAACAGGAATGGCCGATTGTCAGCGTCAACGGGGTGCAGATTGCCCCCGAGGCGATGGCTCAGGAACTGCAATATCACCCGGCTGAGAGTCGCGAGGAGGCGGTGTTCCTCGCCGCCCGCGCCTTGGTGATCCGTGAGCTGCTACAGCAGCGGATTCGTGAGCTGGGAGTGTTGCTGGAAGTCGGCGCCGGCGAGAACGAAGAAGAGGCAGCGACCCGCCTGTTGCTGGAGCGTGAAGTCAAGGTGCCGGACTGCGACGAGGCCACCTGTGTGCGCTACTTCGAAAGCAATCGCGGGCGCTTTCACAGCGCGCCGTTGCTCGCGGTACGGCACATTTTGCTGGAGTGTGCGCCGGACGACGCCGAGGCGCGGCATGTCGCGCATTCCCAGGCCGAGGTGTTGTTGTTGAGCCTGCAAGAGTCGCCGGCCAGCTTTGCCGACCTGGCCTTGAAATACTCGGCGTGTCCGTCCAAGGCCCAGGGCGGTTCGTTGGGGCAGGTGAGCAAAGGCCAAACCGTGCCAGAGTTGGAGCGCCAATTGTTTACCCTGGCCCCGGGCCTGGCCAGCAAACCCCTGGAAAGCCGCTACGGCTGGCATGTGATCTGCGTCGATCAGCGCATCGAAGGGCAGCCGCTGCCCTACGAGGCAGTCGCCACGGCGATTCGCACCCAGTTGCAGCAAGGGGTGTGGCAGAAGGCACTGGTGCAATACCTGCAAACCCTGATTGGCGCGGCCGATGTACGTGGCATCGCGCTGCAGGGCGCCGACTCGCCGTTGGTGCAGTGACATGAGCCTGGTGGATGGTGTGGGCCGTTCCATTGACTACCTGCGGTTGTCGGTGACTGATCGTTGTGATTTTCGCTGTGTGTATTGCATGGCAAAAAACATGACCTTCCTGCCGCGCCAGCAGGTGTTGACCCTGGAGGAGCTGCAACGGCTGGCGACGGTGTTCGTCAGCCAGGGTGTGCGCAAGATCCGCCTGACCGGGGGCGAGCCGCTGATCCGTCCGGGCATTGTCGAGCTGTGCCGCCACATCGCCGCGTTGCCCGGCTTGCGCGAACTGGTCATGACCAGCAACGGCTCGCAACTGGGCCGCCTGGCGCGGCCGCTGGTGGAGGCTGGGGTCAAACGCATGAATATCAGCCTCGACAGCCTCGACCCCGAACGTTTTCGCGCGATCACCCGCAACGGCGACTTGCGCCAGGTGCTGGACGGCATCGAGGCCGCTCGGGATGCCGGGTTCGAGCGGGTCAAGCTCAACTGCGTGGTGATGAAGGGTCGCAACTTTGATGAAGTGCCGGCGCTGGTGCAGTACGCCATCGACCAGGGCATCGATATCAGCTTTATCGAAGAGATGCCGTTGGGGGATGTGGGGCGTTCGCGGGGCGAATCCTTTTGCTCCAGCGAGCAGGTGCGTGCATTGATCAGCGAGCACCACGCTTTGCTCGACAGCACCGAAAACAGCGGCGGCCCGGCACGCTACGTGCGCCTGGCCAGGCACGCGCAGACGCGCATCGGCTTTATCTCGCCCAACTCCCACAACTTCTGCGCCAGCTGCAACCGGGTACGGATGACGGTGGAAGGGCAGTTGCTGCTGTGCCTGGGGCAGGACAACGCGGTGGATTTTCGTGCGTTGCTGCGCCGCTATCCGTTGGATGACCGGCCGTTGGTGGAAGCGTTGCACAAGGCGTTGCGGGGTAAACCACTGCGCCATGACTTTACCGGGGAGGGCGAGGTGCAGGTGGTGCGGTTTATGAACATGAGTGGGGGGTGAGGAGGTGCTGGAACCCTGTCGCATAGTAGTTCCCGTTGTTTTGTATCAAGGGCATTCCGCTGGCCCGCGTGGCGTTTTTCCGTCGTTACCATTGCTGGTTTCTACAACGGGCAATATCGACAAGGAACCCGGAATGAATCGATCCGCTGAAGGCCTCACTACACCTCCTGAGGGATATGGCGACTGGTTGAAGGAGCTGAAAAACCGTATTCACTCTGCCCAGCAGCGTGCATCGCTGGCAGTAAACCGTGAGCTTGTGCTGCTGTACTGGCAGATTGGCCAGGACATCTTGACCCGCCAGGCGCAGCAAGGGTGGGGAGCAAAAGTCATTGAGTGCCTGGCGCAGGATTTGCGTTCAGCTTTTCCTGATATGAAAGGTTTTTCGCCGCGTAACCTCAAGTACATGCGCGCATTTGCCGAGGCTTGGCCGGAACCTGAGTTTGTGCAAGCGGTGCTTGCACAATTGCCTTGGTATCACCAAATAGCACTGCTCGATAAACTGCCCGGCCCCGAAACCCGCCGCTGGTACGCCGCCCAAGCCATTGAGCACAACTGGTCACGCAACATTCTGGTCATGCAGATCGAGACCCGTTTGCTGGAGCGCAGTGGCAATGCTGTCAGCAACTTCGAAACCCTGCTGCCCAAGCCCCAGTCGGACTTGGCCCGCGAGTCACTGAAAGATCCCTATCGTTTCGATTTTCTGGGGCTGACCCTGGACGCGCAGGAGCGTGAGATCGAAAGCGCTCTGATCAGGCATGTCACCGACTTTTTGCTGGAGTTGGGGGCAGGCTTTGCTTTTGTCGGCAAGCAGGTCCTGCTGGATGTGGGCGGCGAGGAGTTCTTCATCGACCTGCTGTTTTATCACCTGAAACTGCGCTGTTACGTCGCTATTGAGCTCAAGGCCGGCAAGTTCAAGCCAGAGCATCTGGGGCAGTTGGGTTTTTACCTCGCAGCGGTGGACGCCCAACTCAAGCACCCGCAAGACAGCCCCACCATTGGTTTGCTGCTGTGCAAAAGCAAAAACAAGATAGTGGCTGAATATGCTTTGCGTGACAGCGCTCGACCCATCGGGGTGGCGGAGTACCAGTTGGTCGGCGCCCTCCCGGCAGAACTCCAAACCAGCTTACCCAGCATCGAACAGATTGAACGTGAACTGGCCCGTGACGATACCTCTGCGCAAACTTGACCCTGATCAATTGCAACCCACCTTTCACTGCGTACCATCACTGCATCTTGTGTCTATACAAACTATTAAATCTATATGTAGTGTTTTGGAGCCCCCCATGCAGATCACCTCAAGCCCGCTGGTCAGTACCCGCCTACACAAGCGCGATGGCACCCTCGTAGCCTTTGATGCCGAGAAAATCCGCCAGGCGATGATCGCCGCGGGTAACGCCACCGGCGAGTATCAGGACGCCGAAGTCGATCTGTTGTTAGGGGCGGTGCTCGCCCGACTACGCGGGATTACCCGCCTGGATGTGGAGCAGATCCAGGACAGTGTCGAGCGGGTGTTGATGGACGCCGGGTACTTTTTGGCGATGCGTGCCTATATCGTCTATCGCGAGCAGCACGGGCGCCTGCGCCGGGATCGCAAGACCCTGGTGGAAGTCGCCACCTCGATGAACGAGTACCTCGACCGTGAAGACTGGCGTGTGCAGGCCAACGCCAACCAGGGTTACTCCCTGGGTGGGCTGGTGCTCAACGTGTCGGGCAAGGTCACCGCCAATTACTGGCTGGACGAGGTCTATAGCCAGGAGATCGGCCAGGCCCATCGCGAGGCGGACTTGCATATCCATGACCTGGACATGCTCGCCGGCTACTGCGCCGGCTGGTCCCTGCGCACGCTGTTGCACGAAGGCCTCAATGGCGTGCCCGGCCGCGTCGAAGCCGGGCCGCCCAGGCACCTGGGCAGTGCCTTGGGGCAGATGGTCAACTTCCTCGGCACCCTGCAGAACGAGTGGGCCGGTGCCCAGGCTTTCAGCTCGTTCGACACCTACCTGGCGCCCTTTGTGCGCAAGGACCAACTGACGTTCCCCGAGATTCGCCAGGCGGTGCAGGAGTTTATCTACAACCTCAACGTGCCCTCGCGCTGGGGCACACAAACGCCGTTTACCAACCTGACATTCGACTGGGTCTGCCCGGAAGACCTGCGCGAGCAGATCCCGATTATCGGCGGCGAAGAAATGCCGTTTGCCTACGGTGACCTGCAAGTGGAAATGGAGCTGATCAACCGCGCCTATATCGAAGTGATGCAGGCCGGCGACGCCAAGGGCCGGGTGTTCACCTTCCCGATCCCCACCTACAACATCACCCATGACTTCCCGTGGGACAGCGAAAACGCCGACCGCCTGTTCGAGATGACCGCGCGCTACGGCCTGCCGTACTTCCAGAACTTCCTCAACTCCGATATGCAGCCCAACCAGGTGCGCTCGATGTGCTGCCGCTTGCAGCTGGATGTGCGCGAGTTGCTCAAGCGTGGCGGCGGGTTGTTCGGTTCGGCGGAGCAGACCGGCTCATTGGGGGTGGTGACGATCAACTGCGCCCGCCTGGGTTACCTGTTCAAGGGCGACACCAGCGGCCTGCTGCAACGCCTGGACCACCTGATGGAACTGGCGATGGAGAGCCTGGAGGTCAAGCGCAAGGTGATCCAGCACCATATGGACGCCGGCCTGTACCCCTACACCAAGCGCTACCTGGGGACCTTGCGCAATCACTTCTCAACCATCGGCCTGAATGGCATGCACGAGATGCTGCGCAATTTCACTGGCGACGAGGAGGGCACCCATACCGCCCGCGGTCGCGAGTTTGCGCTGCAGGTGCTGGACCATGTGCGCGCCACGTTGCTGCGCTTCCAGGAAGACACCGGCCACCTCTACAACCTGGAGGCCACGCCGGCCGAAGGCACCACCTACCGGTTTGCCAAGGAAGACCTCAAGCGTTTCCCCGCGATCCTCCAGGCCGGCAGCCTTGGCGCGCCGTATTACACCAACTCTTCGCAGTTGCCAGTGGGTTTCACCGAAGACCCGTTCGAAGCCCTGGAGCTGCAAGACGAACTGCAATGCAAATACACCGGCGGCACCGTGCTGCACCTGTATATGGCCGAGCAGATTTCCTCGGCCCAGGCCTGCAAGCAGCTGGTGCGCAAGGCCCTGGGGCGCTTCCGCCTGCCGTACCTGACGGTGACGCCGACGTTCTCCATCTGCCCGGTGCACGGCTACCTGGCGGGCGAACATGAATTCTGCCCCAAGTGCGACGAGGTCCTGGCCCTTAACGCCACCTTGTAGGAGCGAGCTTGCTCGCGAAGCACGTTAACGATCACGCGTACTGTCTGGTTAAACGCGGTGTCCTTGAGTTCTTCGCGAGCAAGCTCGCTCCTACAGAGCAAGGTGCTAACCGTTTTCCAACCCCAAGGAGATTCACCATGCAAACCACCCAGCCACAACGCCAACGCTGTGAAGTCTGGACCCGTGTCATGGGCTACCACCGACCGGTTTCGGCCTTTAACCCCGGCAAACAATCGGAGCACCGTGAGCGCGCGCACTTTACCGAAAGTGCGGCGGCGGCCGGGCGCCAATGAGTCGAGCACTACGGGTCGGGGGCCTTGTGCCCCTGACCACCCTCGACTACCCCGGCATGCTCGCCTGCGTGCTGTTTTGCCAGGGCTGTGCCTGGCGTTGTCGGTATTGCCATAACCCGGACCTGATCCCCCCTCGCGGTAGCGATGAGGTGGATTGGCGCCGGGTTTTGCTGTTTCTGCAACGGCGCCAGGACCTGCTGGACGCCGTGGTGTTCAGCGGTGGTGAACCGACCCTGCAGGAAGGCCTGCCGGCAGCCATGGACGAAGTGCGCAAGATGGGCTTTCGCATTGGCCTGCACAGTGCCGGGATCAAGCCTGCGGCGTTCGCCAATGCCCTGGCCCATGCCGATTGGGTTGGCTTCGACGTCAAGTCCCTGGCCGAGGACTGCCAGTTGATCACCCAGGTCAAGGGCAGCGGCACCGCCAATTGGCGCAGCCTCGACCTGCTGCTGCACAGCGACGTGGACTACGAATGCCGCACCACCGTGCACTGGCACCTGATCGACCCGCAGCGCCTGCTGCTGCTGGCCCAGCGTTTGCAAGAGCGGGGAGTCAAGCGCTTCGCCGTACAGCTGGTGCGCACCGCGCGCATGCTCGATGAGCAATTGCCGAGCGTTTCGGCACAGGCCTTGCTGCCTGATCTATGGGAGAAAATGCGGGCACTGTTCCCGGCATTTGTTTTACGGGGTTGATCCCTTCGCGGAGCCCTTTCAAGCGTGGCGATTGAACTCCCACCGGATTATCAAAGATGCTGCCCCCTGGGGGCAGGTATTCATCAGGGAGCTTATGACATGACTCGACTAACCACCGCCCGCCGCATCGCGATCGGCTTTGCCATCGCCCCCTTGGCCCTGGCGGGCATGGCGCTCTACGCCTTGCACGACCTGGGCACCCTCAAGGAACAATCGGAACTGATCGTGCAGCAGGACTGGCCGAAAATCGCCCCGATCATGGTGATTGCCACCGGTGTGCGCGACAACGGCCGTAATACCCGCGACTTGCTGATCGATGAGGACAACCAGGCCGCACAACAGGCCATTGGTACCACCCGCCAACGCATTACCGATGCCTTCACCCAACTGGAGCCGCTGTTCAACACACCTGCGGGCCAGGCGGCCTATGCCGACCTGAAGCAGCGGCGCGAAGCCTATGTGGGCGCCTTTACCCAGGTGCAGGCACTTATCCGCCAGGGCGCCCATGCCGAGGGTGTGGCGCAGCTCAAGCAGAATGTGCAACCCGCCGAGCAGGCCGT
Source organism: Pseudomonas sp. 06C 126 (assembly GCF_001855215.1). Lineage (NCBI taxonomy): Bacteria > Pseudomonadati > Pseudomonadota > Gammaproteobacteria > Pseudomonadales > Pseudomonadaceae > Pseudomonas > Pseudomonas sp. 06C 126. The sequence continues at coordinate 131,493 of NZ_MIFU01000003.1, forward strand.
ATTCAAGAGCCTGGAGGCGATGATGGCCTTGCAGGGGCAGATCTTTACCGAGCGCGAGCGCGCGGCGCAGACCCTGTACAGCGAGGCGCGGCGCAACATGCTGGGGCTGTTCCTGCTGTGCGTGGCCCTGGTGGTGGCGGCGGGGGTGATTGTCACCCGCAGCGTGACCCGGCCCCTGGGCGGCGAGCCCGACGAGGCCGCGCGGGTATTGAGCCAGATTGCCCAGGGCGACCTGACTACCGAAGTGCCAACGGCGGGCAGCGCCGACGGCAGCGTGATGAAAAACATGCAACAGATGCAGGACAACCTCAATGAAATGGTGCGCCAGATCGCCACGTCGGTGGACCGCGTGGCCAGTTCTTCCGAGGAGTTGAGCGCGGTCAGCAGCCAGACCAGCAGCAGCTTGCAACTGCAAGGCATGGAGATCGAACAGGCCGCCACGGCGGTCAATGAGATGACGGCGGCGGTAGATGAAGTGGCGCGCAATGCAGTGAGCACCAGTGAAGCCTCACGGTTATCGGCGCAGACGGCCCAACTGGGGCGCGATCAGGTGCAAGAAACCGTCGCGTCCATCAACACCCTGGCAGAGGGCGTCAGTGGCACCTCGGTGCGCATCCAGCAACTGGCCGGGCGGGTGCAGGACATCAGCGGCGTGCTGGAGGTGATCCGCAGTATTGCCGATCAGACCAACCTGCTGGCCCTCAACGCGGCCATCGAGGCGGCACGGGCCGGGGATGCCGGGCGCGGGTTTGCCGTGGTGGCCGATGAGGTGCGGGCCCTGGCCCATCGCACCCAGGCCTCGACCCAGGAAATCGAGCAGATGATCGGCAATATCCGCCTGGACACCGAACAAGCTGTGACCGCGATGCAGGGCAGCAGTGATTTGGTACGGGCTACCTTGAGCGTGGCCGAGCGTTCGGGCCAGGCCCTGGAAGCGATTACCCAGTCGATCTCGCAGATCAACGAACGCAACCTGATGATCGCCAGCGCCACCGAAGAGCAAGCACTGGTGGCGCGGGAGGTGGACCGCAATCTGGTGGGGATTCGCAATCTGTCGGAGCAAGTCTTGCTCGGCGCACGGCATACCGATACGGCAGGCCATGAACTGGCGCAAATGGCTGGGGAACTGCACCTGACGGTTGCCAGGTTCCGCGTCTAACCGCGCAAGACGGGCCATTGTGGCGAGCGGGCTCGCCACAACTAGCCGGCTTCTAGAGGTTCCAACCCCAGAACTGTAGCCACCAGCCGTACCCCACCAGCCCATTGCCCAGTAGCAGGCAAGTCCAGGCGGCGCACTGTCGTGCCAGTGGCGTGTCGGCCAGCTGTTTCCACCCCAGCCACAAACACCAGCCTATCGCCCCAACCAGCAGCGCGCCGCGTGCCGGCTGTACCCAGTCGAGCAACAACCCTTCATAACGCAACAACTTGACGGTGGTTGCCGACAGCCCCAGGAACAGTCCTGCACCGCCAAGGGGCGTGAAGGTCAGCGCCAGGGCCCAATACCGTGCACGCTCACCGCTCAGTCGTGCGGCGAGGTGCACCAGCCCCATCAATGCGCCGCCGATCAGCAGGCTGCTGGCACCCAGGTACGCAACGATACAAAACCCATCCAACCAGCTGAAGCTGTCGTTGGCCTGGGGGTAATGGGTCAACAGCCACCAGGGCGCGTTGTCCTGCAACGGCCACAACCAGTCGTGCTCCACCAACCATTGCGCCAGGGCTTGCTTGAACGTGATGAACCACGGGCTGACGGTCCACTGGAAGGCGCCCATCGCCAGGCCGATCACGCCAAACAACAACAAGCGCGTGTCCCAGGCCAAGGCGGGTTTGCGTGGGGCCTGGAGGATTTCGCTATTGCACGAGCGCGCAATCAACTGCACCGCGCCACGTTGCCCGCTGCAGCGGCCACAGGCGTGGCAGTCGCTGGCACCTTGCAAGCGGCGGATGTCCAGCAGTGGCGCGCAGTTGGGCAGGGGCAGCCGTGGGCCGTCGTTGGCTTTCCAACGTTGTTCATCAACCTGGAAATGCACGGGCGCCAGGCGCGCGAGCAGGGCGAACACACCGCTGACTGGGCACAGGTAGCGGCACCACACCCGTTTGCCGCGCACAAACAGCAGCCCCACCAGCACAGCGGCGACGGTCGAGCCGCCGAGGATCAGCAGGGCCGCCTGGGCGTAGTCGTACACACTGATCAATTGCCCGTAGAGGGTGGTCAGGCAGAAACCCACGGTGGGCCAACCGCCCCAGCGGATCCACCCCGGAATGCCCAGGCCGCGCCCATGGCGGCTGGCCCATTCGCTCAACGAGCCTTCAGGGCAGAGCACGCCGCACCACACGCGGCCGAACACGACGATGGACAACACCACGAACGGCCACCACACGCCCCAGAACAGAAACTGTGCCAGTAGCGTAAGGCTATCCAACAAACGCGCCTGGCTGGCGGGCAGCGGCAGCAGCGCGGGTACCACCAGCAATCCCGCGTAGAACAGCACCACCGCCCATTGCATACCGCGAATCAGCCGCGCGTGGCGGCGCATGCCATCCCCCAGGCGTTGCAGCCAGGGGGTGTTCACAGCGCTGCTCGCCGGGTGCGATACAGCCCTTGACCCACCAGCAACCAATAGCCGGCCAGCACCAGCAGGGTGACCGTGCTGGGCGTTGCGCGGTACCCGGCAAAGCCGGCGAGCACTGCGCCCAGGCCGTGGCTGTCACTGAGCAGGGCGCTGCTGTCCCACCAGGCTTCGCCCACCAGGGTGTAGACCCAATCGGGCATGTCCATCGCCAACAGTTGCCCGCCGATGCGTTCTGCGGCAGCGACCAGCAAGGAGGCCGCCAAAAGCAGCAACAGCACCTCACTGAGGGCGAAAAACCGCGACCACGAAATCAACCGCTGCGTGCTGCGCAGCAGCATCACTGTCAACCCGGCCAACACCAGGCCCAGCCCCCCGCCAATGGCGAACAGGCCCAATGCCGGGCCATGCAGTTGGGCGCCGGCGCCATACAGGAACACCACGGTCTCGCTGCCTTCGCGGCTGACTGCCAACAACGCCAGCAACAACACACCGAGGCCGCCCTGGCGCGCCGCGCGCTGCTCGGCGTCCCGTAACAGTGTGTGCTTGAGGCCCGGCCCGTGGCGGTGCATCCAGAACACCATCTGCACCATCAACAGGCTTGCCACCAGGGTCATACCGGCCTGGAACCATTCACCGCTGGGCCCGCTCATGGCTTCACCGGCCCACAGCATCAAGCCCGCCAACCCGGCGGAACACAGCAGCCCCAGGAGCACCCCTGCCCAGAGGAAACGCCCCAGGCGCGAGGCCTCGGATTGTTGGCTGATCCAGGCCTGGAGGATGCCGATCACCAGCAACGCCTCGACGCTTTCGCGCCAGACGATAAACATCGATTGATTCATCAAATGCTCCTGGGCCGTTATTCGGCGAGGATGCTGCCCTCGGGCAACTGTGGGTTGAATTCGTCGAAAAACCCATAAGTGCCCGGTTTGAGCGGGTGGATCACCACAAAGGTGGTCACCCCAGGCGACAGCACTTTCTCCACGCGCAGCGGCGTGCTCTCGAACTCGGCCGGGCCTTGGCCGATGTTTTTCAACACGATCTTGAAGCGCTGGCCGGCCGGCACCTTGAGCTGCGCCGGGTTGAAGTGGCCGTCCTGTAGCGTCAATTCATAGGTCGGCAAAGGTGCTGCCAGGGCCGCACCAGCGGCCAGCAGGGCGCACAGGGCAAGGGCGCGGCGCATTCAGTAGCCGCCTTTCTTGCCAATACCCGCGTAGACGAATTCGTAGTGCACTTCGCAGCGCTCGAACCACGGCGCGACCCCGGTTTCCTTGTCGGTATGCCGGCCCAGTGAGCCGTGGCCGCTGGGTGGCATCACGGTGAAAGTCAGCTGGTACTTGCCAGGGCCCAGCAGCTTGACGTTATCGCCGTAGTGCGGCCCGTCGTTGGCCACCATGGCGTGGAACTCACCGATGATCGGGCTGGCTGCACCTTGCTTCTGCAGACGGAACGAGACGTTGAGGTAAGGCACGAAACTGCCTTCCTGGAAGCCCTGTTGATTGTCGGCAGTGGCGCGGATATCGGCCTCCAGATGCACATCCGAATCGGCGGTGGCGCGCATCATGCCCGGTGGCGCCATCTCGATCGGTTGCAGATAGACCGCACCGACTTCCAGGCCGGGGCACATTTGTGGCTCGCCGATCGGGTATTCCTTGGCGACGGCCGCGCCAGTCGACAACAGCAAGGCCAGTGACAGCGTGAAGGGGATACGCATGGGGGCTTCCTGACAGGGCAAAAGAGAGTCCGAGTCTAGAAAGCTTTGCTGTAAATAATAATGATTCCTGTCAAGTTTCCAGGGATATAACCACAACCATTCTTGACGTTGGTCAAGGCTGTGGGCGGGCGGCGGCCGTAGGATCAAATCACCGCCCACTGCCGTGGAGCCTGCTCATGGCCAAGCCATTCCCGCTAAACCCCAAACACCCTGAGCGTATCTGCTGGGGCTGCGACCGTTATTGTGCGACTAGCGCCCTGGCCTGCGGCAACGGTGCCGACCGCACCATGCACCCGGCCGAAATGATCGGTGAGGATTGGTACCTGCATGGCGATTGGGGGATTGAACTGCCGATTGCAACAGACAAGGTGCCCGACCCTGGTTGACCTATGGCTAGGGGGCCGGCTGTGGCGAGCGGGCTTGCCCCGCGCTGGGTGGCGAAGCCGCCCCAATAGCCTCACCACGTTCTGCCAGATATACCGAGGCGGCAGGTTTTAGGGCTGCTGCGCAGCCCAGCGGGGGACAAGCCCCCTCGCCACAACAAGCGCCCTTGCCATAACTTGGTATTTTTTCTGAACCCTCGCGTTCACCCCTGGCCCTAAGGTGTATGACCTCAGGAGGTGAACCATGCAAATCGAATACGTCTGGATTATTTTGGCCACGTTGTTGGTGCTGGTGGAGTTGTGGGCCATCAACTGTGTACTGCGCAGTGCCAGTCGAGCCGAAACCAAAATGCTATGGGTTGTGGTGATTGTCTTCGTACCCCTGCTGGGTGTGATTCTGTGGGCGATCACTGGCCCCAAGGCGATTGCCAAGCAAAAGGCTGACGTCAGCCGGTGAACCATCAGCGTAAAAAAATCGTTTAAATGCAAAAAGAGTTGTCCACGAAAACCGTGGGTATCTCTGTGGATAACCTTGCGTGGCCCCGGCGCCACTGACGATTCGACCTGCGATCAATATTTGATCAGGAACGTTTGCAAGCCTTTTGGCGCGTGGCATGCGCTTGACACGCGTCGCTCCAACCGGTGCCGGATTCGCCGTTCTACAGCAAACCCTGGAGTGCCTGGCGATAGCTGCGGCCGCCCAGGCTCAGGCTGTTGTTGTGACTGGTTCCCGGTACCAACAGCAAGTGCTTGGGTTCTTGCGCGGCATCAAACAGTTGCTGGCTGAAACGCGGCGGCACGTAGCGGTCATCCAGGCCATGCACGACGAGCAAGGGCATGTGGATATCGGCGATCTTGTCGATGGAGTCAAACTTCTGTGACAGCAACCACCGCACCGGCAGCGAGGTGTTGGCCACCGCCGCCGCGACATCGGCCAGGGAGGTAAAGGTGGATTCGATCACCAGCCCACGCACCGGCGGTGGCAGGTGTTCAGCGACGGCCTGCTGGCCCAGTTCGGCTGCCAGGTCAATGGCCACGGCGCCGCCCAGGGAGTGGCCGTAGATCAGGCGCTTGCCCGGGTCGGGTTGCAGCAGTTGGAAGCGCTCCCAGGCCACCCGTGCATCTTCGTAGACACTGGATTCTGAGGGCAGGTCGCCCCGGCTTTGGCCAAAGCCCCGATAGTCGATGGCCAGCACCGAGTAACCCTGGGCATGCAGTTGCTCGATGCGAAACAGCTGGCCGGTAAGGTTCCAGCGCACGCCGTGCAGATACAGGATCGCCGGCGCGTCTTTTTTCGCCGCCGGCCACCACCAGCCATGCAGGCTCTGCCCGGACTTGAAGCTGGCGGGCTTGAGCTCGAACTCCTGCACATCACTGGGCAGCCCGCGATACCAACTGGCAGGGCCGGGTTCGATACGAAACACCAGCTCCCGCTCCTTGTGTTGCAGCACATTGCACCCTACTGGCAGGCCGAGGATCAGTAGCGCCATGCACAGCAGCGGTAGCCAGCGCCAGCGCGAGAGAGAACGTGAGGACATGGAGGTTCCAGGACAGAAGCGAAGCAGGTTTTTTACCAGAAGCCTTGCCCGTGAAGGAATTATTCAGACCGCCGTCAGGGGGCGATTGCTTGCAAAGTGTTACAGGCCGTCTGTACGCGGTTGCGCCCCTGATCCTTGGCGCGATACAGCGCCTGGTCTGCCTGGGACAGCAGTCGTGACAGATCGTGGCACGCGGCGGTGCTGGTCACCACCCCGATACTCACACTGAGGAACCCGGGGGCCAACAAGTCCAGTTCGGCGAACCGCTGGCGGATACGTTCGGCCACCTGCACCGCGCCTTGTTCATCGGTGTCGGCCAGCAGGCAGGCAAATTCTTCGCCGCCGATGCGCGCAAACAGATCGTGCTTGCGCAAAATCGACGAGGTCAGTTGGCTGAAGGCTATCAATGCCTGGTCGCCCATGGGGTGGCCGAAACTGTCGTTAAGGCGCTTGAAGTAGTCCAGGTCACACAACAGCAATGTCACCGGCTTGCCGCGTTGTTGGCTGTCGGCCAGCAGTTGCTCGCCATGCAGCATGAACGCCCGGCGATTGCCGATGCCGGTCAATACATCGCTGAATGCAGCGGCCTTGAAGTTGAGTTCGGCGCGCTCCTTGACCATCGCCAGGGTGACGTAGGCGATGCCGATCGCATACAGCATGGATTCGAACAGCATGAACGAAAAAAACGGCACGCCTTCGCCCATCAGCGCATGTTCATTCTTGAGCGGCATGCCGGGGTCAATCACCGCCCGTACGCAGTAAAACGTCGTATGAAACAGCATCAGCCCCATCGCTGGCAGATAGGCCACTTCCAGGTGTCGGCGATGGCGCCACAACTCCAGCGCCGACAGCACGCCATAGCTGGCAGCCAGCAGGGAGTACAGCGACACCCGGCTGGACATCGACCCATAGAACTGCGGCACCAGGCACATCAACAGCCATAGCGCGGGGCCTGCGAGGATGCCCGGCAGGTGCGGCCTGCCATGGACGAACAGGCGCATGGCGGTCCAGTTCATGGCGGCACTGAGCAGCAGCACCACATTGCCCAGCACCAGCGCGACAAAATCCACGCCCACGCCGCGCACCACGATCAGCGTGGTGCCGAGGGAAGCCAGCAACAGCATCACCCCCAGGTAGCCCAGGGTCGGCTCACGCACGCGATGCCAGGCGTGGACGGTAAGCAGGCCCATCAGGCAGAAAACGAAGACCGCGACCATCAAGAGCGTCGGTATGTGCAGCATCATGTCCTTGACCCCGCAAGATGCACTGTCGAGATAACCCCGTCAGCCACACGCGTGGGCGGTCATCCGGTACAGAAAGGGCGCGATTGTAGCTGGATAACGCGCGCCGATGCTGGCCGATGGACAGCTTGACGCTGACAGGATGTCCCCGACATGCTGCGCCCCCTGCGACCAAAAGGACCTGCCATGGACAACAGCCCCGTACGCATCACCTCCCAAGAGCTGCTCTCGGACAACTGGTACCTGCTGAAAAAGTACAGCTTTGACCTGCGCCGCCGTGATGGCAGTTGGCAAGCCCAGACGCGGGAGGTGTATGACCGTGGCAACGGAGCGACCATCCTGCTGTACAACACCCAGCAGCGCACGGTGTTGCTGATTCGCCAGTTCCGCATGCCGACCTTCGTCAATGGCCATGACGGCTACCTGATCGAAGCCGCTGCAGGCCTGCTGGACAACGCCAGCCCAGAGGAACGTATCCGCCTGGAAGCCGAGGAAGAGACCGGCTACCGCATCGGCCATGTCGAAAAAATCTACTCGGCGTTCATGAGCCCCGGATCTGTGACCGAGCGCATTCATTTCTTTATCGGTGAGTATCAACCCGGCGACCGCGTGAGCGAGGGCGGTGGGCTTGCGGAGGAAGGCGAGGATATCGACGTGCTGGAACTGGGCTTCGACGAGGCTATCGCCATGGTTGCGCGCGGTGAGATTGTCGATGGCAAGACCATCATGCTCCTGCAATACCTGGAGCTGCGATTGCTCAAGGCAACCCTGGCGGGAAGGTAGGCGCCGGCTGCTACAGGGGCATTTTGTTCAATACGCATTGGCTACAGGCACGTAGCGTACAGGCGCCGCTCCCTGTGAGTAGAAAAAGGAAATGCAATGAGTTTGATCATGTCCATGGCCGCCTTCGCCCTGGCGACCTCTATCACCCCCGGCCCAGTCAATATCGTCGCCCTCGGCTCGGGGGCGCGCTTTGGTTTTGTCGCCAGCCAGAAACACGTGGCTGGCGCGGCGCTGGGGTTTACGTTGTTGCTGGTGCTGATCGGCCTGGGCTTGCACGAATTATTGATCCGTTGGCCGCTGTTGACCCAGGGCATCCAGTGGGGTGGGGTGATATTCCTGCTGTACATGGCCTACAAGCTGGCGACCGATGACGGCCGGCTGGATGCGCAAGATGCCAGCGTTGCGCCTTCGATGCTGTATGGCGCGGTCATGCAGTGGCTCAACCCCAAGGCCTGGCTGGCATGTGTCGCCGGTATGGGCCTGTTTGCGGCCGACGGCGAAGCCGCGCGGGTCTGGCAACTGGCGGCGGTGTACCTGGTGATTTGCTACTTGTCGGTGGCGTGCTGGTCGTATGTGGGCACTTTTTTTCGGCGTTACCTGAGCAATGCGCGGGGCATGCGCCTGTTCAACCGGGTGATGGCGTTGTTGCTGGTGATCAGTGTGGCGTACCTGTTGCTGGGCTGATTCAGCCGCGATATTGCCCCGGCGTGGCTGCCAGGTGCTGCTTGAACGTGCGCTGGAAGTGCGCCTGGTCGGCAAACCCCGCGGCCAGTGCCACATCGGCAATCAACTGGCCGTTGCGCAGTTGCTGGCGGGCAAACTGGATCCGCTGGTTGACCAGGAATGCGTGGGGCGTCATGCCGTAATACTGCTTGAACGCGCGGATCAGGTACGATGGCGACAGCTGCGCGGCCTGGCAGATATCTTCGAGTTTCAGCGCCTCGGTGCACTGTTCGCGGATGTACTCGGCGGCGCGCTCCAGCTTGTGATTGACCTCGCGTACCACTGTTGCCGCTGGGTTCAGGCGCAATTGCACGTCACTGAAAAAACTCACCACGGCGCTGTGTTTGTGCAGGTGCTCGGCGTGTTCGTCGGTCAGCACGGCGTACAGTTCGAGCAGGCCGGCAAACAGCTGCGGATCATCGGTATGGGGGGTGCTGAAACGGCGAAAGTCCAACTCGCTGGCAAACCCCAACTGGTGTTGCAGGTCGGTCAGCCAGGGCGTGTCTATGTAGAGCATGTGATACGACCAGGGTTGGTCGTCGATCGGGTTGCAGGCGTGCACGTCGCCGGGGTTCATCAGCACCACGGTGCCGGTATGGATATGGAAGGTGTCTGCGCCATGGATATACAGGCTCTGCCCGGCGGTGATCGCGCCAATCGAGAAATGGTCGTGTGCATGCCGGGTGTAGCAGACCTTGCGCCCATCATCGATGGTACGCGCTTCGATAAAAGGCAGGCTGGCATCACGCCAGAAGCGCGGGGCGGCCAGGTCGGGCAGCGACATGATGGCAATCTCCAATGGGCCTTGTAGGGCCTCGATGATTACACATAAATACGCCGCCGACCTTATGTAGGCGCCGGCAAGCCGGCTCCTACGTTTGTGTTGGGTTAGAAGTCCCAGCGTGTGGCCAGTTGCAGGCTACGTGGCTCGCCGTAGAAACCGGTACCGAAGTTGCCCAGGCCTGTGTAGTACTTTTTGTCGAAGGCGTTCTTCACGTTCAACGTGGTGCTCAAGTGCTCGTTGAAGCGATAGCGTGCCATCAGGTCCACCAGGTAATAGCTGTCCTGGGTGATGCGCGCGTATTGGCCGAAGTTGACCGTGTCATTCGGGTTGGGCTGGAACACATTGCCGAAGAACTCGCTCTGCCAGTTGACCCCGGCACCGATCGTCACCTTATCCAGCGCCCCCGGCAGGCGATAGGCGTTGAACAGGCGCACTACCTGCTGCGGTGTGGTGGTTTGCAGGACGGAGCTGTAGACATAGTCGTCGTTGGCATCACGGGTGTGCTGGTAGGTATAGCCGGCCGAGACATTCCAGCCGTCGAGTACTTCGCCGGCCAGTTCCACTTCAAAGCCCTTGGTCGTGGCGCCGGCAATCGGGCGGTAGATCGAGTCGCTTTCAAAGCCCGAGACGTATTGCGCAACATTGTCCTGCTCGATACGGAAGGCGGCGAAGCTGGCATTCAGGCGGCCGTCGAAAAAGGCCGCCTTGAGCCCGGCTTCGTAGGTGTCGCCTTCAATCGCGTCAAGCAGCTTGCGGTCGGCGTCCTTGGTGTTCTGCGGGCGGTAGATCTTGGTGTAGCTGCTGTACACCGACCAGATATCGTTGAGGTCATAGACCACCCCGGCATAGGGTGTGACCACGCCGGTCTGCTTGTAACTGGTGCGCGCGTCGGTGGCGGTCGGATCGTAGAAATCCGTGGTGTCGTTGTTGCTGAAATTGCTCACGCGGGTGCCGAGGATCACCGACAAGTCATCGGTAGGTTTCAGGCGGGTCGCCAGGTAGGCGCCGGTCTGGCGTTGCACAATGTCGTTCTGGCCGCTGCGTGGAATGTTCGGCTTGGCATACTCGCCACGCCAGTCATAGATGCTGCCGCCCACCGGCGGGTAGACCGAACCGTAGACCGGCACGTCCTGTTTGGAGCGGGTCGCCATAAAGCCCATGATCAACTCATGCTCGCGGCCCAACAGGCTGAACGGGCCGCTGAGGTTGACGTCGAGGGTGTTCTGCACCTGGTCGCCCTTGTACTTGCCCATGAACATGTACATGCCTTCGCCTGTGACCTGGTCCGGGTTGCCGCCGCTGGCGGAGGCGAGCAGGGTATCGTGCTGGCTGCGCTTGCGGTCCAGGCTGACTTTGAGTGACCAGTCGTTGGCCAGCTTTTGCTGGACCGAGGCGAAGATCGTCTGGTTCTGGAAGTCGCGGCGGCTCCAGTCGGCGGCCGGGTTGAACGAGCGCGAGAAGTTCGTGCGATTGCCGTTGCTGAAGTACATCGGGAGCCCGGTCCAGCTGGCGCCACGGGAGCGGGTGTCCTGCTGGTCGATACCGAAGGTCAGCAGGGTATCGGGGGTAAGATCGGCTTCGAGGATGCCGTAGGCAATGTCCTTGGTGTTCTGGTAGTGGTCCAGGTAGGACGAGCGATCCTGATAGACCCCGACAAAACGCCCACGCACATTGCCCGACTCGGTCAGTGGCCCGGAGATATCACCTTCGGTGCGGTAGTTGTCCCAGGAGCCCACGGTGCCGGTCACCGAGGCCTTGAATTCTTTGGTGGGTTTTTTGCGGATCAGGTTGACCGTGGCCGAGGGGTCGCCGGAACCGCTCATCAGGCCCGACGAGCCCTTGATGATTTCCAGGTGGTCGTACACCGCCATGTCGGTGCTGGTGGTGCCGTAGTCATACACGCCGTCATAGGTGGAGTTGACGCCGTCGTACTGGAAGTTGGTGATTGGCAGGCCCCGGCTGGAGAATTCCCAGCGCTCGCTGTCGTAGTTCTGCACGCTGACGCCAGGGGCGCGGCGCAGGGTGTCGGCGATGTTGTTGGAACCCTGGTCGTCCATCTGCTGGCGGGTGATCACGGTGACTGACTGTGGGGTTTCGCGGATCGACAATGGCAGGCCGGTGGCCGAGGCCATCGAGCCGGTGGTGTAGGAGTGGCTGTCTTCGGTGGTGGCCCCCAGTGCCACGCCGGAAATAGTGGTAGCGCCCAGTTCAAGTTCGCCGGTATTGAGCGGCGCAAGTTCCAGCACATAGCCATTGTTGCCCTGGGGCTGGGCCTGCAGACCGCTGCCTTGCAACAAGCGTTGTAGACCGGCAGCCGGGGTGTAGCTACCGCTCAGGCCCGGGCTGGTCTTGCCTGCCGCCAGGCTATTGTGGCCAGCGATGAAAATCCCCGACTGTTCGGCAAAGCGGTTCAACACACTGACCAAGGATCCTGCGCCGATGCTGTAGCTGCGGGCGGTTTCCTGGGTTGCCGGCGTTTCTGTCGCCTGCACGGTAAGCGGGCCCAGGCAGAGCAGGGTTGCGGTGATGGCCAGCGCCAGAGGGCGCAGCGTGAAAGCAGCGGGTTGTGGCATGGAAGGTTCCCTAGGGGTTCGGCGAATTTGAAAGCGTCTGCTGGGTTAACCGAACGAACGTTGAAAAGGGGAACTGGGGGAACGCAATTCGCATGGCAATGGGGCTTTGTGGCGAGGGGGCTTGTCCCCCGTTGGGTTGCGCAGCGACCCCAAAAAGTGGGCCTGCTACGCAGTCCAACGGGGGACAAGCCCCCTCGCCACAAAGCCCCTCACACAAGCCCCCTCACCACAACAACCAGGCAGTCAGGTGGCGTGTATTTTCGGTCCCACGCTGACCCACCACGGCATCACTTTGTCTATCTGGATCGGCAGCGCGGCCTCCAGCAGTTGCAACGCGTGCTCGCTGTCCTTGAGCGGGAATGAGCCCATCACCGGCAAGTGCGCTACGGCCGGATCGCATCCAAGGTGGCCGGGGCGGTAGCGATTCAGTTCGCTGATCAATTGGCCCAGTGGCAAGTTGTCCGCCAGCAGCACGCCCCGGCTCCAGGCCTCGCGGGTGGCGGATGCCGTGCTGGTGCCGCGGATGGCGTGGCGATCGAATACCGCCTGTTGCCCTGCCTCGATAATGCGCACCTGTTGGCCGTCGGCGGTACGCACTTCTACCCGGCCATCGAAGACATTGAGGGCGGTGTCGCGCTCGCCTTGCAGCACGCTGAAGCGGGTGCCCAGGGCACGCAGGCGGCCGTGCGCGGTGTCGACCAGGAACGGGCGCTGGAGGTCCTTGGCGGTGTCGATCAGCACTTCGCCAAAACGCAGGTGCAGCAAGCGTTGATGTGTATCGAAGCGCACGTCCATGGCGCTTAATGCGTTGAGCCAGATATGTGTGCCGTCACCGAGCAAGGCATCGCGGATCTCGCCGCTGGCCGTGGCGTAGTCGGCGCTCCAGCCGCCGACCACCCGGGGCAGGGCGGTGCCGCGCCAGGTGCCCCAGGCCAATGCCGAACCTACACCCAGCACCAGTAGCGTCTTGAGGGTTTGCCGTCGGGTACCGCGCAGGGCCCGGCTGGCGCCGATGGGCTCGTCGGTCAGGGGCGCAAAGCGCTGGCTAACGCGCTCGACGTACCGCCAAGCCGCCTGATGCTCTGGGCTCTGTCCAAGCCATGTCTGCCAATGCTGTTGTGCCTGGCTGCCGCCCTGAGGGTCTTGCAGGCGCACATACCATAGGGCTGCCTGCTGCAAGCTGGCGTGGCTGAGTTTTGCGCTGGGGTTCATTCCACGAGCAACCCGTCGAGTTCGGCTTCCAGCACCGCGCAGTGCAACAGCGCCTGGGCCATGTATTTTTTCACCATGCGCTCACAGACCCCCAATTGCACGGCGATTTGCTTGTAGGTCAGGCCATGCAGTTGCGCCAGCAGGAAGGCGTCGCTGACCTTGCGCGGCAGGCGCGCGAGCATGGCGTCTACCTCGTACAGGGTTTCGACGATGATCGCCCGCTGCTCCGGCGAGGGTTGCACCGCTTGCGGGCGGTCGGCGAGGCTTTGCAGCCAGGCCTGCTCCAGTTGGCGGCGGCGCCAATGGTCGATGCACAGGCCCCGAGCGATGGTCGCCAGGTACGAACGCTCGCGCACTGCATCGGCCTGCTCGGGTGGGCGTTTGAGCACGCGGATAAAAGTGTCTTGCGCCAGGTCGGCTGCATCCCAGCGATTGCTCAGGCGTCGGCGCAGAAGGCCGAGCAGCCACGAGTGGTGGCTGCCATAGAGCTGACTGAATGAAGTGGGGGAAGTCGACACAATATCCAACCGGCGCTGACGCCATGACGTGAATAGGAATTGGTCGCGATTAAAGCAAAGGGCTGCGGGCAGCGCAAATGATATTGGTTTGCTTTTGCGAAAGACGTTGCCTGCAGATCTGCACAGATCAAATGTGGCAGCTGGCTTGCCTGCGATAGCGGTGTGTTGCCTGACCCACCGCTATCGCAGCCTCGTCGGGCGAGACGGCTCCCACAGGATCCCCCTGAATCAGATGCGAGAGGTCGGCACCAGGAATGCGGCCTCCAGCAACTGCCGGGTATAGGCATGCTGGGGAGCAGCGAAGATGGTCTTGGCATCGCCCTGTTCCACCACCTGGCCTTGCTTGACCACCATCAACTGGTGACTCAGCGCCTTGACCACCGCCAGGTCGTGGCTGATAAACAGGTAGGTCAGGTTGTACTTGGCCTGCAGGTTGCGCAGCAGTTCTACCACCTGGCGCTGCACCGTACGGTCCAGGGCCGAGGTCGGTTCATCCAGCAGGATCAGGCGTGGCTTGAGCACCAGGGCGCGGGCGATGGCGATGCGCTGGCGCTGGCCGCCGGAGAATTCGTGGGGGTAGCGGTGGCGGGTCTGCGGGTCCAGCCCCACTTCCTTGAGCGCGGCGATAATCGCCGCTTCCTGCTCCACCGCCGTGCCGATCTTGTGGATGCGCAAGCCTTCACCGACGATCTCGCTGACGCACATGCGCGGGCTCAGGCTGCCAAATGGGTCCTGGAACACCACCTGCATTTCCCGGCGCAATGGCCGCACCTGTTGTTGGGTCAGTTGGTCCAGTTGCTGGCCTTCAAAACGGATCCCGCCCTTGCTGCCGATCAACCGCAGGATCGCCAGGCCAAGGGTGGATTTGCCGGAGCCGCTTTCGCCGACGATGCCCAGGGTCTGGCCCTGGGGCAGGCTGAAGTGGATACCGTCCACGGCCTTGACGTAATCGACGGTGCTGCGCAAGAAGCCTTTCTTGATCGGGAACCAGACCTTAAGGTCGTCGACTTCCAGCAACGGTGGACCAATGGCGTTGCTGGCTGGCCCGCCGCTAGGTTCAGCGGCCAGCAGCTCCTGGGTGTACGGATGCTGCGGGGAACGGAACAGCTCCTCACAAGACGCCTGTTCGACAATGCAACCGCGTTGCATCACACACACGCGGTGGGCAATGCGCCGGACCAGGTTCAAGTCATGGCTGATCAGCAGCAGCGCCATACCCAGGCGCGCCTGCAACTCCTTGAGCAGTTCGAGGATCTTCAACTGCACGGTTACGTCCAGTGCGGTAGTTGGCTCATCGGCGATCAGCAGTTCCGGCTCGTTGGCCAGGGCCATGGCGATCATCACCCGCTGGCGCTGGCCGCCGGACAATTCATGGGGCAGGGCCTTGAGGCGCTTTTGTGGCTCCGGGATGCCCACCAGCTCCAGCAACTCCAGGGTGCGCAGGGTCGCGGCCTTGCCGGTCAGGCCCTTGTGCAGGCCCAGCACCTCGTTGATCTGCTTCTCGATGGAGTGCAGCGGGTTCAGCGAGGTCATCGGTTCCTGGAAGATCATCGCAATGCGGTTGCCGCGGATCTGGCGCAAGGGTTTTTCTTTCATGGTCAGCAGATCCTGCCCGGCATACCCGATCGTGCCGGACGGATGCCGCGCCAGGGGGTAGGGCAGCAGGCGCAAGATCGAGTGGGCAGTCACCGATTTGCCGGAGCCGCTTTCGCCGACCAGGGCCAGGGTTTCACCACGGCGGATATCGAAGCTGATGTTTTCCACCACGCGCTGATGCTGCTCGCCGGTGACGAACTCGACACTGAGGTCGCGGACTTCGATCAGATTGTCCTGGTTCATCTCATTTCCTCGGGTCGAAGGCATCGCGAGCGGACTCGCCGATAAACACCAGCAAACTCAACATAATCGCCAGCACCGCAAAGGCGCTGATGCCCAGCCACGGTGCCTGCAGATTGGATTTGCCCTGGGCTACCAACTCGCCCAGGGACGGCGAGCCGGCGGGCAGGCCGAAGCCCAGGAAGTCCAGGGCAGTCAGGGTGCCAATCGCGCCGGTGAGGATGAACGGCATAAACGTCATGGTCGAGACCATGGCGTTGGGCAGGATATGGCGGAACATGATCGCCCCGTTCTGCATGCCCAGGGCCCGTGCGGCGCGTACGTATTCCAGGTTGCGTCCGCGCAGGAACTCGGCGCGCACCACGTCCACCAGGCTCATCCACGAGAACAGCAGCATGATCCCCAGCAGCCACCAGAAGTTGGGCTGGACGAAGCTGGCTAGGATGATCAGCAGGTACAGCACCGGCAAACCGGACCAGATTTCCAGGAAGCGCTGGCCGGCCAGGTCGACCCAGCCGCCATAGAAACCCTGCAAGGCGCCGGCCGCCACGCCGATGATCGAGCTCAATACGGTGAGGGTCAGGGCAAACAGCACCGAGACCCGAAAGCCATAGATTACCCGCGCCAGCACATCGCGCCCCTGGTCATCGGTGCCCAGCAGGTTATCGGCCGACGGCGGTGCCGGTGCCGGGACTTTCAGGTCGTAGTTGATGCTCTGGTAGCTGTAGGGGATCGGCGCCCAGAGCGTCCAGGCATCCTTGGCCTTGAGCAGTTCGCGGATATACGGGCTTTTGTAGTTGGCTTCCAGGGGGAATTCGCCGCCGAAGGTGGTCTCTGGGTAGCGCTTGAGCGCCGGGAAGTACCAGTCGCCGTCGTAATGCACCGCCAGCGGTTTGTCGTTGGCGATCAACTCGGCGCCCAGGCTCAGGCCAAACAGGATCAGGAACAGCCACAGCGACCACCAGCCGCGTTTGTTGGCCTTGAAACGTTCGAAGCGGCGGCGATTGAGGGGGGATAGGTTCATCTCAATGCTCCCGGCTTTCGAAGTCGATGCGTGGGTCGACCAGGGTGTAGGTCAAATCACCAATCAGTTTCACCACCAGGCCCAACAGGGTGAAGATAAACAGGGTGCCGAACACCACCGGGTAATCGCGGTTGATCGCCGCCTCGAAGCTCATCAGCCCCAGGCCGTCGAGGGAGAAGATCACTTCCACCAGCAACGAGCCGGTAAAGAAGATCCCGATAAACGCCGAAGGGAAGCCTGCGATCACCAACAACATGGCGTTGCGGAATACGTGGCCGTAGAGCACGCGGTGATTGGTCAGGCCCTTGGCCTTGGCGGTGATCACGTACTGCTTGTTGATCTCGTCGAGAAAACTGTTTTTGGTCAGCAATGTCATGGTGGCGAAGTTACCGATCACCAGGGCCGTGACCGGCAGCGCCAGGTGCCAGAAGTAGTCGAGGACCTTGCCGCCCCAGCTCAGTTCGTCAAAGTTGTTGGACGTCAGCCCGCGCAAGGGGAACCAGTCGAAATAACTGCCGCCGGCAAACACCACGATCAACAGGATGGCAAACAGAAACGCCGGGATTGCATAGCCGACGATGATTGCCGAACTGGTCCACACGTCAAAGTGGCTGCCATGCCGGGTGGCCTTGGCGATCCCCAGGGGGATCGAGACCAGGTACATGATCAGGGTGCTCCATAACCCGAGGGAGATGGACACCGGCATCTTCTCCTTGATCAGGTCGATGACCTTGGCATCGCGAAAGAAGCTGTCGCCAAAATCCAGCTGGGCGTAGTTCTTGACCATGATCCACAAGCGTTCCGGCGCCGACTTGTCGAAGCCGTACATTTTCTCGATTTCCTTGATCAGCGTCGGGTCCAGGCCCTGGGCCCCGCGGTAGCTGGAACCTGCCACCGAAACTTCGGCGCCGCCACCGGCGATACGGCTGGTGGCGCCTTCAAAGCCTTCGAGCTTGGCGATCATTTGCTCCACCGGGCCGCCGGGCGCAGCCTGGATGATGACAAAGTTGATCAGCAAAATGCCGAACAGCGTCGGGATGATCAGCAGCAACCTGCGAAAAATATAAGCCAGCATGTCAGTCGCCTCCGCTCGCCGGGTCGGCGCTGGTGTCTGTGGGCGGTGTCATTGCCGGTGGCGTGTTGGGTTTGATCCACCAGGTATTGATACCCACGTCATAGCGCGGCGGGACTTTGGGGTGACCAAGGTGATTCCAGTAGGCCACGCGGTAGGTCTTGATATGCCAGTTGGGGATCACGTAGTAGCCAAACTGCAAGACCCGGTCCAGGGCCTTGGCGTGGGCCACCAGGCTGTTGCGTGAGTCGGCGTTGATCAACTGTTCCACCAATTCGTCGATGGCCGGGTCCTTGAGGCCAATGTAATTGCGGCTGCCGGGGTTGTCGGCACTGCTCGATTGCCAGAATTCACGCTGCTCGTTACCGGGTGACGAGGACTGCGGGAAACTGCCGACCATCATGTCGAAATCCCGCGAGCGTACGCGGTTGACGTACTGTGAAACGTCGACCCGGCGGATCACCAGTTCAATACCCAGGTCCGCCAGGTTGCGCTTGAAGGGCAGGAGGATGCGCTCGAAGTCGGTCTGGAACAGCATGAATTCGATGCTCGCCGGTTTGCCGTTGGTGTCGACCATCTTGTCGTCGACGATGCGCCAGCCGGCTTCCTGCAGCAGTTGGTAGGCTTCGCGCTGCTGGCTGCGGATCATGCCGCTGGCATCGGTTTTCGGCGGGGCGAAGGCTTCGGTGAACGCTTGGGGCGGGATGCGGCCGCGCAACGGTTCGAGAATCGCCAGTTCGGCGGGGCCGGGCAGGCCGGTGGCGGCCATGTCCGAGTTTTCGAAGTAACTGCGGGTGCGGGTGTAGGCACCGTTGAACAGTTGCTTGTTGCTCCATTCAAAGTCCAGCAACAGGCTGATGGCCTTGCGTACCCGCACGTCCTGGAACATCGGTTTGCGGATATTGAACACAAAGCCCTGCATCCCGGTGGGATTGCCGTTGGGCAGTTCTTCCTTGATCAGTCGCCCCTCGGCGACGGCCGGGACGTTGTAGGCATTGGCCCAGTTCTTCGCCGTGGTTTCCTGCCAATAGTCGAACTGCCCGGCCTTGAGTGCTTCCAGGGCCACCGTGCTGTCACGGTAGTAATCGCTGATGCGGTAATCGAAGTTGTACAGCCCCTTGTTGATCGGTAGGTCCTTGGCCCAGTAATCCTTGACCCGCTCGTAGCGGATCGAACGCCCCGGCTTGACCTCGGCCACCTTGTACGGGCCGCTGCCCAGGGGGATCTCCAGGCTGCTCTTGGCAAAGTCGCGGCCGGCCCACCAATGCTTGGGCAGCACGGGCAATTGGCCGAGGATCAGTGGCAGTTCGCGGTTACTGGTGTGTTTGAACTTGAACAGCACCCGCAGCGGGTCTTCGGCCACCACTTCGGCGACATCGGCGTAGTAGGTCCGGTAGATGGGGCTGCCTTGCTTGATCAGGGTGTCAAAGGTGAACACCACATCCTCGGCATGCACCGGATGGCCATCGTGGAAGCGCGCTTCGGGGCGCAGGTAAAAGCGTACCCAGCTGTTATCCGGGGCTTTTTCGATCTTGCCGGCGATCAGCCCGTACTCGGTGATGGGTTCGTCCAGGCCTTGCTGGGCCAGCGTGTCGAAGACCAGGGAGATGTTATCCGCCGGCACGCCCTTGCTGATAAACGGGTTGAGGCTGTCGAAGCTGCCCATGGCCGACTCGCGGAAGGTGCCGCCTTTGGGTGCGTCGGGATTGACGTAGTCGACGTGCTTGAAATTGGCCGGGTACTTGGGCGGTTCGTCATACAAGGTCAAGGCATGTTGGGGAGCGGCTACAGCCTGGGTGCACAACAACAGGCCACTGATAATCGCAGTACGCAAAGCCATCATTGGGGTTTCTCCGATGCTTTCAGCCACCACGCGCTCAGGCCCAGGCTGTAGGGCGGCGTGGTCACGAAGGCGAACCGGTTACGGTACGCCAGGCGATGATAGTTGAGATACCAATTGGGAATACTGTAGTGCTGCCACAGCAGGACCCGATCCAGGGCCCGGCCGGCGGCGATTTGTTGGTCGCGGGTCTGCGCGGCGAGCAACTGCTCCAGCAGGTGGTCGACCACCGGGTTGGCGATGCCCGCGTAATTCTTGCTGCCCTTGATTCCGGCCTGGCTGGAATGGAAGTACTGCCACTGCTCAAGGCCAGGGCTGAGGGTCTGGTTGAGCGTCATCAGGATCATGTCGAAGTCGAACTGGTCGAGGCGCTGCTTGTACTGCGCGCGATCCACGGTGCGCAAGCGCGCATCGATGCCGATGTAGCGCAGGTTCTCCACATAGGGCTGCAGGATCCGCTCCAGGTTCGGATTGACCAGCAGGATTTCGAAACGCAGCGGCTGCCCGTCGCTATTGAGCAGGCGCTGGCCGGACAGTTTCCAACCCCCTTCGGCCAGCAGGCCGAGGGCGCGGCGCATGGTTTCGCGGGGGATACCGCGGCCGTCGGTCTGCGGCAAGCTGAACGCCTGGGTAAACAGATTGGCCGGTAATTGTTCGCGGTAAGGCGAGAGCATCAGCCATTCATGGCCCACCGGCAGGCCGCTGGCGGAGAATTCGCTGTTGGGGTAGTAGCTCAAGGTACGTTTATAGGCGCCGCTGAACAGCGTGCGGTTGGTCCACTCGAAGTCGAACATCAGCCCCAGTGCCTCGCGCACCTTGGTCTGGCTGAAGGTGGCGCGGCGGCTGTTCATGAACAGGCCCTGGCTTTGGGTCGGGATCTGGTGGGCAATCTGTGCCTTGATCACCTCGCCACGGTTGACCGCCGGGAAGTTGTAGCCATTGGCCCAGTTCTTGGCCTGGTGTTCGATGTAGATATCAAACTCGCCGGCCTTGAACGCTTCGAAGGCCACGTCGCTGTCGCGGTAGAACTCCACCTCGACCTTGTCGTAGTTGTAGAACCCGCGATTGACCGGCAGGTCCTTGCCCCAATAGTCCTTGACCCGCTCGAACACCAATTGCCGGCCTGGCTGGACCTGGCTGATCCGATAGGGCCCGCTGCCCAGCGGCGGCTCGAAGGTGGTGGCCTTGAAGTCGCGGTGCTTCCAGTAGTGCTGGGGCAGCACCGGCAGTTCGCCCAGGCGCAGGATCAACAGCGGGTTGCCGGCGCGCTTGAATACAAAACGAATGCGGTGGGGGTTGAGCACATCTACCCGGGCCACTTCCTGCAGGTTGGTGCGGTACTGCGGATGGCCTTCGGTCAGCAATGTGCGGTAGGAGAACGCCACATCGTCGGCGGTGATGGGCTTGCCGTCATGAAACCGCGCTTGCGGGCGCAGGTTGAACACCACCCAGCTGCGGTCTTCGCTGTATTCCACCGATTGCGCAATCAGGCCATAGCTGGACGTGGGCTCGTCGCCGGAAGGGGCGTATTGGCCGGTGCCGACCATTAACGGCTCGTTGAGCTCATTGACGCCGTATTGCAGGAAATTGGCGGTGGAAACCGGGCTTGAGCCCTTGAAGGTGTAAGGGTTGAGGGTGTCAAACGTGCCAAACGCCATGACCCGCAAGGTACCGCCCTTGGGCGCTGCGGGGTTTACCCAATCGAAGTGGGTGAATTTGGCCGGGTACTTGAGCGTACCGAACTGCGCATAACCGTGGTTCTCGGTAATGGTCGCGTTCGCGGAAAAGCTCAAGGCCAGACTTATTAGTAGAAGGAGGGAACGCTTCAAGTCAGAGATCCGATCCGGGCGGCTTGGGCTTTATGATCGGTACAGTAACAGCTTGTTCCACTTGGAAAAAGACTGTTGAAAAGGCCATTTTCAGGCCCGGCGAAATCTTGAGTGGTGCGCGGACCCAATGTGGGAGCTGGCTTGCCTGCGATGCAAGTGCCGCGGTGAATCAGTCACACCGCGTAGATGCATTCGCAGGCAAGCCAGCTCCCACACAAGCCCGCTCCCACAAGGGTCAGCGTGGCCCGGAAACCACCAGCATCTGCCCTGGCTTCAGCGCCTGGCCAGTGCGTGGGTTCCAGCGTTTGAGATGTTGCATCTCAACGTTGAAGCGCTTGGCAACCATGTAAAGCGAGTCACCTTTCTTGACCTTGTACTGCACCGGCTTCTTGCCGCCAGCCTTGGCCACGACTTTGCGGGTGTCCTGCATCACCAGGGTCTGGCCGACTTTCAAGGCCTGGCCATTGAGCTTGTTCCAGCGCTGCAGGTCATGCACATCGACCTTGTTGGCCTTGGCAATCAGCGTCAGGTTGTCGCCGCTCTTGACCTTGTAGCTGCGCGAACGCCCGGCCACGGCCTTGTGCTCGACTTCGTCAAACACCGGTTTTTTCGGGCGCAGGCTCAACAGTTCCTCGGGGTTCATCGAGGACAGGCTGCTGGCCAGCAATTGCGCCTTGGAAGTGGGCACCAGCAAATGCTGGGGGCCGTCCAGGGTGGTGCGTTGCTTGAAGGCCGGGTTGAGCTGGAACAGTTCGTCTTCGTCGATCTCGGCCAGCGCGGCGACCCGGGACAGGTCCATGCTTTGCTTGACTTCAACCATTTCGAAGTACGGCGTGTTGGCAATCGGGTTCAGGTTGACGCCGTAGGCCTCGGGGGCCAGCACCACCTGGGACAGCGCCAGGAACTTAGGCACGTAGTCCTTGGTTTCCTGGGGCAGCGGCAGGTTCCAGTAGTCGGTGGGCAGGCCAAGCTTCTCGTTGCGCTCGATGGCCCGGCTGACCGTGCCTTCGCCCGCGTTGTAGGCTGCCAGGGCCAGCAACCAGTCGCCGTTGAACATGTCATGCAGACGTGTCAGATAGTCCAGGGCAGCAGTGGTGGAGGCGGTGATGTCGCGGCGGCCATCGTAGGCGCGGGTCTGGCGCAGGTTGAAGTAGCGCCCGGTGGAGGGAATGAACTGCCACAGGCCGACCGCATCGCTGCGTGAATAGGCCATTGGGTTGTAGGCACTTTCAATCACTGGCAGCAGCGCCAGCTCCAAGGGCATGTTGCGTTCTTCCAGGCGTTCTACGATGTAATGAATATAGAGACTGCCGCGTTCGCCGGCGTTCTCCAGGAACGATGGGTTGCTGGCGAACCACAGGCGCTGTTGCTCGATACGCGGGTTGACGCCGACACCGTCCTGCAATTGGAACCCCTGGCGCATGCGTTCCCAGACATCCTGGGGTACTTGCGGGCTTGGCTTCTCTGAGAGCCAAAGGGGTTTTTGCTTGATCTTGGCAGCAAATACGGGTTTGGGTTGCACGGTGGATTGTGCAGCGAAATTATTGGTTTGGCAGCCCGCCAGAGTTGCGGATACGGCCACCGCAATGGCTTGAGCCAGGCGGGTCAATGCGTCTGAATGGTTGGATTTACGAATAGATGACGACATTGGCTGGAAGTTAGTTCCGGGCAAAAATGTCGGGCGATTCTAGAAAGCGCTTTGGTTCCGGTCAACCACTCAGAAATTTCGTACCAGAACCTCTCTGCTTAGAACGTATCTTTCCAAGCGCGCAAGCTAGCAAACACCTCGCTCCCAGAGCGGTTATCGCGGCCATTCCGCTCGTCCGCTTTTTGTTTAACGGATGTTTCAGCGGTGCGCAGAAAAGGGTTAGTCAACTTTTCCAGGGCCAAGGTCGAAGGTAATGTCATCTTGCCGCCTGCCCGCAGCTCGCTGACCTTTGCCACTCGTTCGGCTATATCGGCGTTATCCGGCTCCACTGCCTGGGCAAAGCGCAGGTTGCTTTGTGTGTATTCGTGGGTGCAGTAGACCAGCGTGTCGGCGGGCAGGGCGGCCAGGCGTTCCAGGGAATGGTACATCTGCTCTGGCGTGCCCTCGAACAAACGCCCGCAACCGGCGGCGAACAGGGTGTCGCCGCAGAACAGCAAGCCATGATGATAAAAAGCTATATGTCCCAGGGTATGTCCGGGCACGGCCAACACCTGGAGGTTCCAGCCGAGTACCTCGATACGGTCGTTATCGTGGAGCGCGACGTCACGGGCCGGGATCTTTTCGTTGGCCGGGCCATAGACCGTGGCGCCCGAGGCCTGCTTGAGTTGCTCTACACCGCCGACGTGGTCTGGGTGATGATGGGTCACCAGGATGTCGCTGAGGGTCCAGCCGGGGTGCTGCGCAAGCCACGCCAGTACGGGCGCGGCATCACCGGGGTCAACCACCGCGCAGCGATGGCTGCGATGATCTTGTAACAACCAGATGTAGTTATCGGTGAAGGCGGGCAGGGCACTGATCTGTATCATTCTTCTATTCGCCAAGCTGAACACATTGGTGCATCTTAGAACGTCTTGGCGAGTTGGAGAATGCAATGACTGATAAAGCGTTCGCCCAGGCCGATCCTGAGTGGCTGGCCTTGATCAGCGCAGCCCGTGAGTGGCTGTCCGGGCCGATCGGGCAATTTCTGCTGGAACAAGAGCGGCTTATGCTCGAAGAAGAGCTGGAACGCTTCTTTGGCGGTTACTTGGTGCACTACGGCCCTTCGGCCCAGACCCCACCGCCCGCACCCCAGGTGCAGCGCAATGTGCGCCTGGGTGCGCCGTTGCCGGGGGTCGAGATTGTCTGTGAAGAGCAGGCCTGGCCTTTGAGCGAGCATGCCGCCGATGTGGTGGTGATGCAGCATGGCCTGGATTTCTGCCTGTCGCCCCATGGTTTGTTGCGTGAAGCGGCCAGCGCCGTGCGCCCAGGCGGGCATTTATTGATCGTTGGCATCAACCCCTGGAGTTCGTGGGGCCTGCGGCACGTCTTTGCCCATGATGCGCTGCGTCAGGCCCGCTGCATCTCGCCCTCGCGGGTCAGCGACTGGTTGAACCTGCTGGGCTTCGCGCTGGAGAAACGCCGCTTCGGGTGCTATCGTCCGCCGCTTGCCTCGCCCAAGTGGCAGGGCCGCCTGGCTGGCTGGGAGCGCCGGGCCGGCGCATGGCAGTTGTCCGGTGGCGGTTTCTACCTGTTGGTAGCCCGCAAGATCGTGGTCGGGCTGCGGCCGGTGAGCCAGGTGAGGCGCGAGCCCATGGGTAAACTGGTGCCGATGCCCCTGGCCAAGGTCAACCGTCGCTCCAGCGAGCCATAAATCATTTTTTGGAATTCAGGTCGCCATGTTCGACCTCGGGAACTGCCGGTCGATTGCCGGTAACCCGCTTTGATGGATAGCGTAATGACCGATAGCGTAGAACTCTTTACCGACGGCGCCTGCAAGGGCAACCCTGGTCCCGGGGGCTGGGGCGCCTTGCTGGTGTGCAAGGGGGTGGAGAAGGAGTTGTGGGGCGGCGAAGCCAACACCACCAATAACCGCATGGAACTGATGGGCGCGATTCGCGGCCTCGAAGAGCTCAAGCGCCGTTGCGATGTATTACTGGTGACGGACTCGCAATACGTCATGAAGGGCATCAACGAGTGGATGGTCAACTGGAAAAAGCGCGGCTGGAAAACCGCCGCCAAGGAGCCGGTGAAGAACGCTGACCTGTGGCAGTTGCTGGACGAGCAGTGCAACCGCCACAACATCACCTGGAAATGGGTGCGCGGGCACATCGGCCACCCCGGCAACGAGCGCGCAGACCAGTTGGCCAATCGTGGCGTGGATGAAGTTCGCGGGTACAAACAGAGCTGAAGCTCCCATCGCCTCGCCGGGGCTGGAAGTTACAGCGCCAGCATTGCGCAGGCGAGTTGCTCGTCTGTCTCGCGCAACGCCGGCAAAGTGCGGCGGATATGCAGCAATGCAGACTCCAGCCGCGCACCGCGTATTTCACCCCCGCTTGCGACGTAAGCCGCCGCATCGTCCTTTGCCGCCAATACGATTTTGTCATCCTTGAAACTGCTGCTGGTGCCCTTGGTGGCACTCATCGACAGGCTGACCAGGGCATCCGTGGTCATCACAAAGCTGGTGGCCTGGGCATTGGCGGCACTGATCAGGCACAGGGCGAGCAGGTAGTTTGGTGTGGACATGGGTAGTTTTTACGCATAGTAAAGAGCGGCGCAGGCTACCAAAGGGCGTGATGGCAAACTGCGCAAGCTTTGCTAAACCTTGTTAAAAACTGTTGGGCGAGGGGGCATGGCGCTCCGCCATGGGGCGCGTCGGGTATAGAGCGTGTTAATATCCCGCCCCTTGAAATACACACACCGTTGAGAGCTGAACCCTGATGGCCATCCGATCTGTTGTACTCGATACCGAAACCACCGGCATGCCGGTGACCGATGGCCACCGGATCATTGAAATCGGCTGTGTCGAACTGATGGGCCGTCGCCTCACGGGTCGCCATTTCCACGTGTACCTGCAACCGGACCGGGAAAGTGACGAAGGCGCCATTGGCGTCCACGGCATCACCAACGAATTCCTGGTCGGCAAGCCGCGCTTTGCGGAAGTTGCCGATGAGTTTTTCGAGTTCATCAACGGCGCGCAGTTGATCATCCACAACGCGGCGTTCGACGTTGGCTTCATCAATAACGAATTCGCCCTGATGGGCCAGACGGATCGCGCGGACATCACCCGTCACTGCTCGATCCTCGATACCCTGATGATGGCCCGCGAGCGCCATCCGGGCCAGCGCAACAGCCTCGACGCCTTGTGCAAGCGCTATGGCGTCGACAACTCAGGCCGTGAACTGCACGGCGCCTTGCTCGACTCCGAGATTCTGGCGGACGTCTACCTGACCATGACCGGTGGGCAGACCAGCCTGTCCCTGGCCGGCAACGCCTCCGATGGCAACGGCTCGGCAGAAGGCTCGGGCAACCGGCCTTCGGAAATCCGCCGCCTGCCGGCTGACCGTAAGCCCACCGCCATCATCCGCGCCAGCGAGCAGGACATGGCCGAGCACGCGGCACGCCTGGAGGCGATCGCCAAATCGGCAGGTGCGCCGGCGTTGTGGACCCAACTGACCCAGCAATAATCGCGGTCAAAAATGTGGAAGCGGGCTTGCCCGCGATTGCGGTGTGACTGTCAGCGCATTCGTTACTGACCCACCGCCATCGCGGGCAAGCCCACACACGCCCATTCCTACATTAGTTATTATCTTCATTCGCCACATTCGCTCCCAGCTTCTACCCTGAGTACATCGCCCTCAGGACGCCAAGCCCTCATGTATAAAGACCTGAAGTTCCCCATCCTGATCGTACATCGCGACATCAAGGCCGACACCGTCGCCGGTGATCGGGTCCGGGGGATCGCCCGGGAGTTGGAGCAAGAGGGTTTCAGCATCTTTTCCGCCATGGATTACGCCGAGGGCCGCTTGGTGGCCTCGACCCACCATGGTCTGGCGTGCATGCTGATCGCCGCCGAAGGTGCCGGGGAAAATACCCATTTGTTGCAGAACATCGTGGAACTGATCCGCCTGGCGCGCCTGCGTGCACCCAACCTGCCGATCTTTGCCCTGGGCGAGCAAGTCACCCTGGAAAACGCCCCGGCCGATGCCATGAGCGAGCTCAACCAACTGCGCGGCATTCTCTATCTGTTCGAAGACACGGTGCCGTTCCTGGCCCGGCAGGTGGCCCGCGCGGCGCGTACCTATCTCGATGGCCTGTTGCCGCCCTTCTTCAAGGCCCTGGTACAACACACCGCCGACTCCAATTATTCCTGGCATACCCCCGGTCACGGCGGCGGCGTTGCCTATCGTAAAAGCCCGGTGGGGCAGGCGTTTCATCAGTTTTTCGGGGAAAACACCCTGCGCTCGGACTTGTCGGTGTCAGTGCCGGAGCTGGGTTCGCTGCTGGATCACACCGGCCCCTTGGCTGAAGCCGAAGCCCGCGCGGCGCGTAACTTTGGCGCCGACCATACCTTTTTTGTGATCAACGGCACCTCCACGGCCAACAAGATCGTGTGGCACTCTATGGTCGGGCGTGACGACCTAGTGCTGGTGGACCGCAACTGCCACAAATCGGTATTGCACTCGATCATCATGACTGGGGCGATCCCACTGTACTTGTGCCCGGAGCGCAATGAACTGGGGATCATCGGCCCCATCCCACTGACTGAGTTCAGCCGCGAATCGATTCGCGCGAAGATAGAGGCCAGCCCCTTGACCTGTGGCCGCGAACCCAAGGTCAAGTTGGCCGTGGTGACCAACTCGACCTATGACGGCCTGTGTTACAACGCCGAGCTGATCAAGCAGCAATTGGGCAACAGTGTCGAAGTGCTGCACTTTGACGAAGCCTGGTACGCCTACGCGGCCTTCCATGAGTTTTTCGCCGGGCGCTATGGCATGGGGACCTCGCGTACGCCCGACAGCCCGCTGGTATTCACCACGCACTCGACCCACAAGCTGCTGGCCGCGTTCAGCCAGGCCTCGATGATTCATGTCCAGGACGGCGGGGCTCGGCAGCTGGATCGTGATCGCTTCAATGAGGCGTTCATGATGCACATCTCCACCTCGCCGCAGTACAGCATCATCGCCTCGCTGGACGTGGCGTCGGCCATGATGGAAGGGCCCGCTGGGCGTTCGCTGCTTCAGGAAATGTTCGATGAGGCCTTGAGCTTTCGCCGCGCTCTGGCCAATCTGCGCCAGCATATCGCCGCCGATGATTGGTGGTTTTCCATCTGGCAACCGCCTTCGGTGGCAGGTATCGACCGGGTGGCGACAGCTGACTGGTTGCTGCAGCCCGAGGCCGACTGGCATGGTTTCGGGGATATCGCCGAAGACTATGTGTTGCTCGACCCGATCAAGGTCACGCTGGTCATGCCCGGCCTGACCGCGGGTGGCGCCTTGAGCGATTGCGGAATTCCGGCGGCGGTGGTCAGCAAATTCCTCTGGGAACGCGGCCTGGTGGTGGAAAAAACCGGGCTGTATTCGTTCCTGGTGCTGTTCTCCATGGGCATTACCAAAGGCAAGTGGAGTACCCTGCTCACCGAATTGTTGGAGTTCAAGCGCAGTTACGACGCCAATACCAGCCTGGCCAGTTGCCTGCCGTCGGTGTTCCAGCAAGGCCCGGCGCGCTACCCGGGCATGGGTTTGCAGGACTTGTGCGACCAGTTGCACGGCTGCTATCGCAGCAACGCCACGGCCAAACACCTCAAACGCATGTACACGGTGCTGCCGGAGATTGCCATGAAACCGGCCGATGCCTATGACCAGTTGGTGCGCGGCGAAGTCGAGGCGGTGTCCATCGACGCCTTGCCAGGGCGTATCGCTGCCGTAATGCTGGTGCCTTATCCGCCAGGCATTCCGCTGATCATGCCGGGGGAGCGCTTTACCGAATCGACGCGCTCGATCATCGACTACCTGGCCTTCGCCCGGGAGTTTGATAGCAGTTTCCCTGGGTTTGTCGCCGATGTGCATGGCTTACAACACGAAGACGACGGCAACGGTCGTTGTTACACCGTCGATTGCATCAAGTGTTAAGGATGGTTATGCAAGCTGTAATGAATCCGAAGTACCCGGGGCTCAGTGTGCGAGTCGCCGACGAGGGATTTGACGCCTACGTGTGGGGCAATGATTTCAGCTTCGAGGTGTGCACATATGGCACGCCGGAGCTGGGCAAGCCTGTTGACCAGTGGGCGGTGGAGCAGATATTGCCGTACCGCAAATGCTACGGCATCGATCCCGAGGAGTTCGCCAGTTACCGCAATGCCACTGACAGTGCGGTATTCATGGCGTACCTGGATGATCGGCCGGTTGGGCATATTGTTGTCAGCACCAATTGGAACGGCTTTGCCCATGTCGATGAACTGGCGGTGGTGCTCCCGGCCCGTCGGCATGGCGTGGCCAAGGCTTTGCTTGATGTTGCGCAATTCTGGAGCCGCAAGAAAAACCTGCCGGGGATGATGCTGGAGACGCAGAACAATAATCTGGGGGCGTGCCGGCTGTACGAACGCAGCGGCTATGTGATGGGCGGCATCGACCACCTGCGTTATCGCGGGATTGACCCGCAGACGCGTGAAGTGGCGATTTTCTGGTATCGGCTGTTCCACTGACCAGAGACAGGTGGTGGCTATGGGTCTTTTATGGCGCTTTTTGTGGCGAGGGGGCTTGTCCCCCGCTGGGCTGCGCAGCAGCCCCAATAAGACCGCCGCGGTTTATCAGGCAGGCCGCATAGCCAGAATTTGGGGCTGCTGCGCAGCCCAGCGGGGGACAAGCCCCCTCGCCACAACTGGCCCCCACAACTCCACAATAGGCCCTCTCAGCTAGTTGATCGGGGATAGCAGGGCTTGCGCCTTCTGCATGACAATCTCCAGCAACGCGTTGAGCGCAGGGCTCGGGTTGCTGTCCTTGACCGTCAACCCGTACAAACTCACCAGGATCGGTGGTGACAATGGGCAAGTATCCAGCCCGGCTTCCCGTGCGCCACTGGCGGTGAAGGGGTCGACCACTGCCAACCCTTCGCCAGCTTCGACCATGCTGCGCATCATCTGGTAGGTCTGCACCCGTGTCTGGATCACCGGCAACGGCCGCAGCGCTTGCAGCTTGCTGTCCAGCAACTGGCTCAACGGGTCTTGCCCCTCCAGGCCGATCATTGCCTGGCCGGCCAGTTCTTGCAGGGCGATGTATTTTTGCCGTGGCTTGAGCCAGCCATGGGGCGCCAGCAACTGCAGCTTGCCCTGGCCCAACAGGGTACTGGTGATTTGCGGGTGTTCGGGGTCATGCAGGCTCAGCCCCAGGTCCGCCTCGTGCAGCAGCAGGCTCCTGACGATGTCGCGTGTCGGTTGGCTGGACAGGTTGCAGGGCGTGTCCTGGAAGCGGCGGCGCAACAGCGCGATGCTTTGCGGCAATAGCTGGTTGGCCAAAGGCGGGGTACAGAGCGTGCGCAGCGGCGGGGCATGATGGTGCTTGAGGCTGCTGGCCAGGCGCTGTATGGGTTCCAGTGCTTCGTAGAGGTGGGCGATCTGCGCCTGCATGGCCAGGGTTTCACGGGTGGCCTGCAACCGCCCGCGGACGCTGGCAAACAGCATGAAGCCCAACTGTTGTTCAGCGTCCCTCAGGGTAGCGTCCACATCGGACACAGCCAGTTGCAACCATTCGGCGGCAGTGCCGAGGTGTCCGGTCTGCAAAATGGCTTGAATCACTTCGATATGACGTAAACGCATGCATGAAGTCCATGTTCAGCAGGTAAGGGATTCACCGGGTGAATCCTAACCCAAGTCCGCTCATATGACTTCTGCCTGGAGGCACAGCCTTGTCAAACAGGCATGTTTTCAGGCTCGCGGGTCAGGGATACCTGCGACTGAACCAAAACGAAGGTGTTCTCATCGACCTTGTTGACCCGGTCGCCAATCGCCAGCTTGTAGGAAATTACCGGTTCTGAACCGTCGCCTGACGAGGTGGGCTCCTGGAATTCATGCACGGAATAAACGCGACCTTCCGCGTCACGAGCATGGAATTGTCCGACAAGTACTGCTGCCATCTGCTTAGAACCTCTGGAGAAAAACACCGATTTGCGGTTCTGTAGACCGTCATTAAGGCGGGTAGTTTACCTACATCAAAAAAATACTATTCGTTGATGTTCCGCTTATTTTTCCTACGAGCCGGCAATGGGGCCAAACCGCTGCCGATTGAGCAAAACCTGCTGGTGATAGGCCGGCGAAGGCTCTATAACTACAGGTTCCTTTAGTCAGATGTCGGGAAAGCCCCATGAGCAAGGTCTATACGATTGCCGTACTGGTCGGCAGCTTGAGAAAAGAGTCGATCAACCGCAAGGTCGCCTTGGCATTGGCACAGTTGGCGCCGGCCAACCTCAAGCTCAACATCGTCGAAATCGGCGAATTGGCGCTCTATAACGAAGACCTTGACGGTGCAACGCCACCTGCGGCCTACACCACGTTCCGCCAGCAGGTGGCGGCGGCCGATGGAGTGCTGTTCGTCACCCCTGAATACAACCGTTCGGTGCCGGCAGCCTTGAAGAATGCCATTGATGTCGGCTCACGCCCCTACGGCCAGAGCGCCTGGAGCGGCAAGCCAGGGGCGGTCATCAGTGTTTCGCCGGGGGCCATTGGTGGCTTTGGCGCCAATCATCATTTGCGCCAGTCCCTGGTGTTTCTGAATGTGCCTTGCATGCAGCAGCCGGAAGCCTACCTCGGAGGCGCGGGCGGCGCGTTCGATGAGTCGGGCACGCTGTCGGAGAAAACCAAGCCGTTCCTGCAGGCGTTTATCGATGCCTATGGCCATTGGGTCGCACAGCACAAGGGCTGACGTACACAACGGCGCCTCTCGGAGCCCATAAAAAAACCGAAACCTGCGACGCCAGGTTTCGGTTTTTTTGTTTCCCGTCAGGGCTTAGCGACGACGGAACAGCGGCAGCGGTTCGTCGGTTGCGGCCTGGTACGTCACCGAGAAGTCCTTGAGGCTTTCCAGCGCTTCGTATGGGTCTTTGTCGGCGCGCAAGGCGTAGGCATCGAAACCGCAGCGGTGCAGGTAGAACAGCTGATCACGCAGCACATCGCCAATCGCCCGCAGTTCGCCTTTATAACCATAGCGGTCACGCAGCAGGCGCGCGTTGGAGTAGTTGCGCCCGTCGGTGAAGGCCGGGAAGTTCAGCGCGATGACCTGGAAGTGCTGCACGTCATCACCGATTTCTTCGGCTTCTTCATCGGCGTCCAGCCACACACCCAGGCCGCCATCGCGGGCCTTGAGGGCGTGGCCATGCTCACGCCACAGGGCCAACGGTACGATCAGGTCGTCGCAGTTGGAGATGCCATCGAACGTCGCGTCCTTGGGCAGCAGGTGCCAGGTTTCGTCGACGACTTCGTTGTTCTTAATGATTCGCTGCATAGACGCGCTCCTTGAACAGGTCAATGCCGATGCGCTGGTAGGTGTCGATGAAGCGCTCATCTTCGGTGCGCTGTTCGACGTAGACGTCGATCAGCTTGCCGATCACCTCGGGCATGGCTTCCTGGGCGAAGGATGGGCCGAGGATCTTGCCCAGGCTCGCATCACGGCTGGCGCTGCCACCCAGGGACACTTGGTAGAATTCTTCGCCTTTCTTGTCCACCCCCAGGATGCCGATATGGCCAACGTGGTGGTGACCACAGGCGTTCATGCAGCCAGAGATGTTCAAGTCCAGCTCGCCGATGTCGAACAGGTAGTCCAGGTCGTCGAAACGGCGTTGGATCGACTCGGCAATGGGAATTGACTTGGCGTTAGCCAGGGAGCAGAAGTCGCCGCCCGGGCAGCAGATGATATCGGTCAACAGGCCGATGTTCGGCGTAGCGAAACCGCCTTCGCGCAACTCGCCCCACAGGGTGAACAGTTGGCTCTGCTCAACGTCCGCAAGGATGATGTTCTGCTCGTGGGAGGTGCGCAGTTGGCCAAAGCTGTAGCGGTCGGCCAGGTCGGCGACGGCGTCCAGTTGCTTGTCGGTGATATCACCAGGCGCCACGCCGGTGGGCTTGAGTGACAGGGTCACCGCCACATAGCCCGGCTGCTTGTGCGCCAGGGTGTTGCGGGTCCGCCAGCGGGCAAAGCCGGGGTGCTGCTGGTCGAGTGCGGTCAACTCGGCGTCCTGGTTGCCCAGGGCCTTGTAGTCCGGGTCGACGAAGTGCTTGGCCACGCGATGCACTTCGGCTTCGGTCAGGGTGGTCTGGCCTCCGCGCAGGTGTTCCATCTCGGCGTCGACCTTCTGGGCAAATACCTCTGGAGTGAGGGCCTTGACCAGGATCTTGATGCGCGCCTTGTACTTGTTGTCACGACGGCCATAGCGGTTGTACACACGCAGGATGGCGTCGAGGTAGCTCAACAGGTCTTGCCAGGGCAGGAATTCATTGATGAACGCGCCAACTACCGGGGTCCGACCGAGGCCGCCACCCACCAGGACGCGGAAGCCCAGTTCGCCGGCGGCGTTGTACACCGGCTCCAGGCCGATATCGTGGACTTCGATCGCGGCGCGGTCGGAAGTCGAGCCGTTGATGGCGATCTTGAACTTGCGCGGCAGATAGGCAAATTCTGGGTGGAACGTAGTCCACTGACGAACAATCTCGCACCACGGACGCGGGTCGATCACTTCATCGGCGGCAACACCGGCGAACTGGTCGGTGGTCACGTTGCGCAAGCAGTTACCGCTGGTCTGAATGGCGTGCATCTGCACGGTGGCCAATTCAGCCAGGATGTCTGGCACGTCTTCCAGGGCCGGCCAGTTGAACTGTACGTTCTGGCGGGTACTGATGTGGGCGTAACCCTTGTCGAAGTCGCGGGCAATCTTGGCCATCATGCGCGTCTGGCGCGAGGTCAACTGGCCGTAAGGCACCGCCACCCGCAGCATCGGCGCAAAGCGCTGAACATAAAGGCCATTTTGCAGGCGCAGAGGGCGGAACTCTTCTTCGCTCAGTTCACCTGCCAGATAGCGTCGGGTCTGATCACGGAACTGCTTGACGCGGTCCTCGATGATGCGCTGATCGTATTCGTCGTATACGTACATATAGGTCCTGTTCTCGGCAAATCTGCGCGCACGGCCGCGCACTCCCAACGGAGCCGGCGCACGATACCAGCTTGCGTTTATGCGCAAAAGTGATGTTTTAGTATATGCAAAGAACCAAATCGACTAATGAGAACGTTTATCGCGATACCCCCATTTGTCATAAGGGCAATCATCGACTTTACTGTGGTCGAGTCTTAGTGCAATCACCTATAAAACCGACAAGAGGCGATGCGATGAGCAATCCAATCAAAGCCCGCAAAACCGACAGTACCGTGGACGCCTGGGCGATTCTGTTTCTGATTATCCTGGTGGTTTCAACCGCCGTGTTCTGGGTCAGCCATCAATAACCGGCGCTGATCCCTGCGAAGCTGTCCGATCTGCCGGTAAATAGCCAAGATCAAAAGGCTCGTTGCCATTATCATGATCGGTCAATTTCCGGGGCTTGGGCTGTAATGTTGAAGGTTCTCTGCGGGTGCGTGTGGTGGGTGGGAATGACGTTCGGGGCGATGGCCCATGCGACGTCAGTGGTGTTTCTCAACCCGGGAATGTCCACTGAAGCCTTCTGGGTCAGTTACGCGCAATTCATGCAGGCTGCGGCCAAGGACCTCGGCCTGGATTTGCGTGTGCGCTATTCAGAGCGTGATCCGCAAAATACCCTGCAGCAGGCCCGCGAAGCATTGCAGGGGCCGCAGCGCCCGGATTACCT
This sequence comes from Pseudomonas sp. 06C 126, assembly GCF_001855215.1. Classification (NCBI taxonomy): domain Bacteria; kingdom Pseudomonadati; phylum Pseudomonadota; class Gammaproteobacteria; order Pseudomonadales; family Pseudomonadaceae; genus Pseudomonas; species Pseudomonas sp. 06C 126. Next base: position 166,440 of record NZ_MIFU01000003.1, read on the forward strand.
GGTGCTGGTCAACGAGCAATACATTGCCCCGCAGATCCTGCGCATGGCCCAGGGCAGCACGGTCAAGTTATTGATCGTCAACAACGCGCTGACGCCGGACCAGGCGCAATTGCTGGACGCGGGCAAATACCCCAACCTGCTGGGCAGCATGGTCGCCAATGACGAGGAGGGCGGCTACCTGATGTTCACGGAGTTATTGCGCCAATACGGTCCGGTCCCGGCGGGCACGACCCTCGACGTGCTGGCGTTTTCCGGCGCCAAGAACACCCCCACCGCGCAACTGCGTGAACAGGGCCTACAGCGTGCCCTGCGCGAACATCCCCAAGTGCATCTGCGCCAACTGGTCTACGGCGAGTGGAAGCGGGAGCGCGCGTTTGAACAGGCCATCCAAATGTTCAAGCGCTACCCGCGCACCGCGCTCGTCTGGTCGGCCAATGATGAAATGGCCCTTGGCGCAATGCAGGCGCTCAAGGCCAGTGGGCGCACGCCCGGCAAGGACGTATTGTTCAGCGCGGTCAACAGCTCGCCCGACGTCCTGCGAGCGCGTCTCGACGGGCAGCTCAGCGCCCTGGTCGCTGGGCATTTCACGGTCGGTGGCTGGGCGATGGTGCTGCTGCATGATGATGCACGGGGCGTGGATATCCAGCGCCATGGCGGGCGCGAGCGCCAGGTGAAGCTGTTTCAGGTGATCGCCGAGCCACAGGCCCAACGCTTGCTCGACAGGGCGGGCCACGAGGGCGAGGGCGTGGACTTTCGCGCGCTGTCGGCCCAGGGCAAGCCTGCGACCTATCAGTATCCCTTCAGCATGCAGAGCGTGCTGCACTGAACCCCTAGACCCCGGCCAGATGCACCACCAGCTTGACGATGGCAAACAGGGTCAGGGCAAACAGCACGGTAAATACAATCCCCAGCACCACAAAATGACTGGGCTTGCCGTGGGTAAAGTCCCGGGCGCGGTTTTTCCCGCTCTGTACGCCGAACGCGGCGGCCATCACGCTATGCAGCATCTGCCAGAAGGTCGGCGGTTTGTTGTCGGGGGCATCCATAAGTCCTCCTGCTGGGGTGGGTACGTGGGCGACTCCACAGAGAATAGCCAACCCCCCGCGAATGTGCAGACGTAGTTACCGCCGCGCTTTCCAGTGAGCGTGGTGTGCTGTGGCTTTTCCTGGAGCCGCACCATGACCGACTCTCCTGTATTGCCCCCAACCCCCAGCATCCACGGGCGGTTGTTGAAGACACGTACGCCGCAATGGCTGATCGACGCCACCTCCCCACGCCGCGAGGCACTCAAGCGCAGCGATGCGCCTGTGCCGCCCGCCTACCGGCGCGCGCCCCCCGAGCAACGCCAGCGAGTGCGCGACTGCATTGTCGCCAGTTTCACCGCGCAGAATGCTCTGGACAAGACGATGTCAGCCCTGCAGGACATAGAGACCTTTGCCCGGCCGCTGCTGGTCAACGCCCTCAAAGACCAGTTCGGCGTGACGCTGGCCCCGCGGATCGAAACCTGGCTGAGCCTGCGCAAATCACTGCAAGTGACTCACTTCAACGTGGACACGCTGGCCTATGACTTTCTGAAACTGGAACTGCTGCAAGCGGCGCTGCATAACTTTGAGGAAGCCGAGTGCGAGCAGGGCGCGTTTCACCCGTCATCGGGTTTCAAGTGGCAAGTACCGACGCGCGGTGTATCACCCCAACATTCCTTGTTGCCGTTGCGCATGCGAGGCCTTGAAGTCCATCAGTTCATGACCATGTGCCGGACCCTGGACCTCGGTGGCCAGTACCGCAGTTACATCAGTAAATTCTTCAACCCCAGCGATGCCGCAGTCGAGACAACCCTGCGCCAACAGTTCATTGCCAGTCAAAAGACGGCGATGAGGGCGGCCGCCGAACTGGCCCTGGTGGGCGAGGACATAACCCAGGACGACTACAACATGCTGCTGTCGGTGATCGATGGCGAGCGTTCGCCGCGCAGTGGCGGCCAACCGGTATGGATCTGCGACCTGGGCCTGATGAAGCTGCGCATGACTGGGTGCGTGTTGTTTCTGGCTTTCGATCAAGCCCGCGCCCATTTCCCTATCTTGTACATCCCCCACGACCCCTATACCCCGCTAAAGCGCTACGCCTCCCTCACGCAGATGCTGGAAACCCTCACACAGCGCCTGATCACGCCGGGCTCGGCGTCAACCCGCGTGACCCGCCCGACGGATTACCAACGGTTCTTCAGTCAGTTCGTTGACGACGCCGATCGCCCTCACTATTTCAGCGAGTTCACCGAGGATGCTGCCGATGCGACCTTGCTGGAAAAAATCGGTTCTAACTTTGCTGGTCTTGGGCAGACATACGAACTGATCAGCAAACTGACGCGATTCACCGTGAACAATCTGCCGGCCATGCCGGTAGCGCCGCAGGTCCCGAACCCGCAGCCTCATCTGGCACCTATAGCGCTGGCGTTAAAAGGCCAGGTGTACGGCAGCGACAAGGTCGACCTGTGGAACTACTTGTATGAACAGCACCGGCAAAAATGTATCGCTGATGCAGCCAGTCGTGCGGTGCCCACGGCCGATGTCGATGCCAGAGTGCGCAAACGTAAACTGGCGATGCTGCTGAATGTGGGGCTGTTCGGGCTCAGCGCGGTTGCGGGGTTCGTGCCGGTGCTGGGGGAAATCATGATGGCGGTGATGGTCGAGCAACTGTTGAGCGAGGTGATCGAGGCCGCGCAGGAATGGAGTGAGGGCGATCGCAAGGCTGCCAAGGCGCATATCATCGATCTGGCGCAAAACCTGGCTTTGATCGGGCTGACGGCAGCGGGTGGCGCCGCCTTGAGTCGGCTCAAGCCCGAGCCGGTAATCGAGGGCCTGGTGCCGGTGCAGTTGCCCAACGCCAAGGTACGCCTGTGGAAACCTGACCTGGCCCCCTACAAGCAGGCCGACAGCGTTGTTGCCGGGAACACGCCCAATGCCTTGGGGCAATACACGGTCGGCAACCGGCATTACGTGCGTATCGATAACGGCGTCTACGAGAAGGCCTTTGACCCGCAGCTGAAAAAATGGCGCATCCAACATCCCCATGACCCCATGGCCTATCAGCCGGTCCTCGAACACAACGGGCTGGGCGCCTGGCGCCATCGTCATGAGTCGCCCCTGGCGTGGGACCGCCTGACCTTGCTGCGGCGCCTGGGGCACATCACTGATAGCTTCGCGGATGAGACCTTGAGGGTTATTGGCGAGGTCAGCGGCGTTGATGACGACGTGTTGCGCAAGGTACACATGGATGGTTTGCCAGTACCTGCGGCGCTGGCCGATACCCTGGAGCAGTTCCAGGTCGATCAGGAGGTCGAAGCGCTGATTGGCCGGCTGCGCCGTGGCGACGGGTTGGATAGCCGCGATACCTACGCCGTGCCCCTTGCGCTTGAAATGCGCGGCTGGCCACGGGGGCGGGTGCTGGAGGTGTTTGAACAGACCGCCACAGATCTTCCCGGCGTTGAAGAGCGGCAGGCTTTGTCAGGCTTGGGGGAAGCACAGGCGCGTCATCTGCTCGGCACGCCTGATCGTCAAAGCCTACAGGGCGTGCCCCTGAGTGATGAGTGGGGCAGCCCCGCCGGCACGGCACCGCAGCCCGCTGGCCGCTCTGTGCGTTATGGCAGTTCGGCGTCGGCCGACGACCTTCGGCCCACCCTGAAAATCACCCGTGCCGACCTGCTGCAAGGCAGGCTCGCCCAAGCGGTACTGGCGGGCCTGGACGAGCAGGAAACGGCCGCTCTGTTAGGCACTGCGTCAAATACAGGCGAGCTGACCAGGGCGCAGCGCTTCAATGAGCGCCTCGCCGAGCATGCCCTGCACAGGCAACAGGCGCTGTTTGACGCCCTGCTGCGCGCCAAGGGGCCGCACCCCGCCGATACAGGGTTACTGGCGCGCCGGTTTCCCTCGCTGTCCCACCGCGCCCGCAGTGAGGTGCTGAACCGCGCCAGCCCGCAGGAACTGACCAACCTGCACCACCACGCCCGGGTCAGTGCCCGTCTTGATCACCTGGCCCGTACCGCGGTGCAACAAGGCCGGGTGAGCCGCGCGATCAGTGGGCTGCATCGCGAACGGCTTGCCAGCCCTGACAGCGACCGCTTGGCCTTGCATGGCCTGGAGCGCCTGCCGGGTTGGCCCCAGGGCCTGCGTCTTGAGCTGCGCCTGGACAGCCATCGCGGGCCCCTGGTGGACAGCATCGGGGATGCCGACGCCGCCGTGCGCCGCTACCTGGTCAAGCACGGCGATCACTTCCAGGCCTTTGATGCCGCAGGCAACGCGCTCAATAGCGCCGATGCCCCAGGGCGTAACTTGTTCCCGTCGATCCTTGCTGCGCTGCCCGATGACACCCGCCAGGCGTTGGCGCTGACGGGGCAGGGCACGGACTTGCAGACGCTGTTGGCGACTTACGCCAGGGCGCATCGGCAGATCGTCGCCGAGCAGATTCTGAAGCTGCGCGCCCCCAGGTCCCGGCCTTCGCTACGCCTGCAGCGCGGGCGCCTGGGCTATGCGTTGTCCGGTCGCGGCCCGCTGCTGGGCATGGATGAGTATTTGATTGTCCTGGCTCGGGGTGTCTATCCGAACTTGGCGGACGATGAGGTCCTGGGGTTCATCGAGGCCCGCCGCCGCGACGGCGAAAGCGAGCGGAAAATCGCCCTGTTGTTTGCCAACCGACAGCGCGAATTGACGACCTTGCGCGCGACGCTGGAGCAATGGGCAGGGGATGATGCGTCGCGCCTGCCCGCCGTGAACGATGTCATTGACTGTTGGCGCCAGGGCCTGGATCGGGAACGCGCTCCCCACGCCACATTGAATCTGCGCGCGGATCAGGTGCTGCCTGAGTGGGAGGCGGACTTTTCCCATGTGCAGACCCTGAACCTGTCGGGGGCGCGCTTTCTGGCCGAAGAGCCAACACAACTACTGCGACCGTTTCCCCGTGTGCAGCAATTGGAGTTGTACGTGAGCCCCGAGCAACTCGGGGCCGTGACCCAGCGACTGGCGGACGTTTCAGGCCTCACGGCCGTGTCGATCACCGGCCCGGAACTGACCTACACCCCGCAAGCGCTACAGCCCATTGAGCGCATGACCGGCCTCCAGCAACTGTCCCTGGTCGGTAGCTTGCCGGCCCTGGACCTCAGTGGCCTGACCTCATTACGCCGCTTGAGCGTATCCGGCACGCTGTCTGCCTGGCCTCAAGGGCTATTGGCACTTGAGCACCTGGAGTTTGTGGATTTCACAGGCACGCCGCTGCGGAACGTGCCGCCCGAAATGTTTGCCGGGCACCATCGCCTGTGGCGGGGCTTGCACATGAATTGGTCGGAATACGAACCCCAGGATTTCATGAGGGTGTATGAGCACCTGCATGACAACCCGGCCCACCTGGTGGATGAACAGCGCCTGGTGCAAACCTATTGCGAGGGGGCCTTGTCCGGCTTGAAAGATGGCGACCAGGGCTTTGCCGATAAAGTCCTCGCCGGGTTCAGGGCCCAGGGCCTGAGCGCGCGTCAACGCTTGGATCGGGTCAATACCTTGCGCAAGGAATACCGCGAGTTGTTCGAGGTGCTGGAGCAATGGTCGGATCACGAGTCCAGTGTCGGTAGAGTGGAGGTCGAGCGTCAGGTGGCGACTGAAAAAATCCTCGATTGCTGGCGCCACGGGCTGCTGCCGCGCTTGGTGACCGACGGCGAGTTGCCTGCCATGGGCGCGCACCTGGATCTGTCCGGCGCCAGCCTGGTCGATTTGCCACGGTTGCCTGCCCCTGGGTTCAGCCATGTGCGCAGCCTGGACCTGAGTGATATAGGCGTCTCATTGGAAGGCATCAATGGCTGGATCGGCCAATTCCCCCACCTCGACACATTGAGCCTGGCCCGAAACAACCTGATCGAACTGCCGTCAGTGCTTGTGCAATGCCCATCCCTGCGCCATTTGGACCTTTCCCATAACTGGCTGGTCGTCAGCCCGACGATACAGGCGCAGGTCAGCCAACTGACGGGGCTGGTGTCGCTGCGCCTATCGTATAACCCGATCCGCAGCCTGGATGTCAGTGCCCTGCATGACCTGCACACTCTGGACCTGAGCCACAGTGCGCTCGACGAGTGGCCGCAAGGGGTGCTGGAACTGCCGTCGTTACAACGTCTGGATCTGAGTTACAGCGCCGTGACCGGTATCCCCGAGGCGGCTTTGAGCGGGCATGACCCCTTGTTGCTCAACACCCACCTGCGGGGTTGCCGCCTCGACATGGCGACGCGCGCCGAGGCGCGGCTTTTTGCGCGGCGGTACCCAGCAACCCGGTTGGAAAACCCCCTGGGTATCCCCCGCGACCTACTTGCCCAGGGGCTGACGGGGGGGCAAGCCCGAATATTTTCCCGAAGATGCCTTGCGCCGTCCTGAGCTGCTGGTGGCGCTGCCCACGGCGTCCGCTGCCGACGCGGTGCAGTTAGCGCCAAGCGCCCGCTTGCAACGGCTGGCCCCAGCCCTGGACGACCTGCAGGCGGCGGCTCGCATAGACCAGATGCACAGCCATGGCCTGGATGCGCAGCAGATCCACGCCCGCCTGGATGAATGGGAAGCGCAATACGCGCATTGGGTGTCGCTGCTCAACGACTGGATGGATGTTCACGGCTATTTGGACGGCAGTTGGGTCAGTGCCCTGGATCGCCGCCGGGCGGCGGATCGCCTGTTGGAGAGTTGGCGGCACACCCTGCGCGCCACACCGCCCGCACCTGGGCTGGACGGCGTGCAATTGCTGGACTTTTCCCAGCTCTCGTTGGGGGATCTGCCCAGGTTGCCTGACTATTTTGCGCATGTCAGCGAACTGAACCTGAGCCGAATCCGGCTTACCGCCCAGGGCTCCAATGGGTTTCTGCGGGCCTTTACCCATGTGCGTAAATTGACCCTGAGCCACAACGGCTTGCGCGCCATACCCGATGCCATCGTTGAGTTTCGGGGGCTGCGACACCTGGATATGGCCAGCAATGAACTGCAGGCCACGGCACCACTGTCGGCCCTGGGCGAACTGGAATGGCTGGACTTGAGCGAGAACCTGTTGACCGAGGTGGAGCTGGGCGGCCTGGCCCGGCTGGAAACGCTGTGTCTGCAGTACAACCTGCTAGAAGATTGGCCCATGGCGGTCCTGGAACTGCCACGCCTACGCACCCTGGACTTGCAAGACAACTGGATCGAGACCCTGCCGGAGGCGGCACTCGAACCCCAGCATCGGCAACTGCTGGCGGGGGCCAATCTGGCGCGCAACCGCCTTGAGCAACCTGCCTGTGAACGCCTGCAGGTCTATCTGGCCCAGACGGGCAGCGGCCTGGGCTTTTCCACCGAGCAACTCGACGCCATGATCCGCAGCTATCAGGAACGCGATGAACTGGCCGCTTTCGACTCCCCGGATTACTCCCTCAATCATCCCGACATCGAAACGCCCCAGGAGCAGAAAGCTCGCTGGTTTGGCGGTGTCGCGCCGTATTCGTCAAAGCACCGGCTGTGGCATCAACTGTTCGCCCAGGAAGGCAGTGGTGACTTTTTCTTCACGCTCTCGCAATTGCGCAATACCGAGGACTTTCTTGAGACGCCAGCGGACCTGACGCTACGGGTGTGGGCGCTGCTGGAGGCGATGGATAAAAAGCCGTCCTTGCGCCGCGATCTGTTTGCCCGGGCCACGGCGCTGATGCCCGAAGTGACCTGTGGGGATGGCCGCATCCTGATGTTCAATGAGCTTGAGACCCGAGCCCTCGAGTTCGATGCGCTGGCCCTCGCCGAAAAGGGCCAGGACGGTGCCACGCTGTTGAAATTTGCCCGCAGCATGCTGCGCCTGGAGGCTGTGGAAGAGATTGCCCAGGCCACTATCGAAAGCCGCGAGGACATTGACCCAGCAGAGATTCGCCTGGCCTTGCGCATCGGTCTTGCCCAGCGTCTGGAACTGCCACGGCAACCCTTGAGCATGCTGTACAGCGAGTTATCGGAAGTGACCCCGGCCGATCTGGACAGCGCCTTTGCCACGGTGCTGGAACGTGAGCGCACCTCGACGTTCGAGGAAAAGCTGGTGGGGCTGGAGTATTGGCTCAATTACCTGAAGCAGAAGTACGCCGCTGATTTTTCGGCGTTGGCCCAGGAGGTGGAGCAAAAGGCCGAAGCCTTGGAAGAGCGCTATCCCGACAATGGTTCGGACTACTTGCGCGACTATGCTGCGTTGGGAACCTGGAGCAAGGAGCAGCGCACGGCCCTGGCGATCCGCCTGACCCGGCAGGAGCGACAGGCGCTGAACCTCTAAGCGGCCAAGGAGAACCGTGACCCGGCACTGGTTTTTTTGTGGCGAGCGGGCTTGCCCCGCGCTGGGCGGCAAAGCCGCCCCAACAGCCTCACCACGCTCTGTCAGATATACCGAGGGGAATGGTTTTGGGTCTGCTACGCAGCCCAACGGGGGACAAGCCCCCTTGTCACAGAGGTCTACGCAGCACCCTGGAACTCGCTGCCAACACTGGCTTTTCTTGTGGCGAGCGGGCTTGCCCCGCGCTGGGCGGCAAAGCCGCCCCAACACCCTCACCAAGTTCTACCAGATACACCGAGGGGAATGGTTTTGGGCCTGCTGCGCAGCCCAACGGGGGACAAGCCCCCTTGCCACAGAGGTCTATGCAGCACCCTGGAACTCGCTGCCAACACTGGCTTTTCTTGTGGCGAGCGGGCTTGCCCCGCGCTGGGTGGCAAAGCCGCCCCAACACCCTCACCAAGTTCTACCAGATACACCGAGGGGAATGGTTTTGGGCCTGCTGCGCAGCCCAGCGGGGGACAAGCCCCCTTGCCACAGAGGTCTATGCAGC
>NZ_MIFU01000004.1:0-493 GCF_001855215.1 Pseudomonas sp. 06C 126
CTAAGAGAACTCACAAATTTTACCTTAGCCTGATCCGTTACCAGTGAAAGTAACGTTCAGTCTATCTTTCTATCACATACCCAAATTTTTAAAGAACGATCTAATCAAAGACTAGAAATCAATATTCACACCGGAATATTCATTTCTAAACTCTAACAGCAGAAGCAGTTAATGGTGGAGCCAAGCGGGATCGAACCGCTGACCTCCTGCGTGCAAGGCAGGCGCTCTCCCAGCTGAGCTATGGCCCCATAACAAAATTGGTGGGTCTGGGCAGATTCGAACTGCCGACCTCACCCTTATCAGGGGTGCGCTCTAACCAACTGAGCTACAGACCCAATTTCGAGCGCAACTGATTAGCTAAGAGCTATCAGCTTGGAGCTTAAAGCTGCTTCTATCGTCTTCTTCAATGAATCAAGCAATTCGTGTGGGAACTTATGGAGCAGCTGATGTCGTCGATTAAGGAGGTGATCCAGCCGCAGGTTCCCCTACGGCT
>NZ_MIFU01000005.1:0-493 GCF_001855215.1 Pseudomonas sp. 06C 126
TACCTACGGCACACTGCAATTGTTTGCCGATGGCAGCTATGTCTACACCCTGGACAAGACCGATCCGCAGTTCATGGCTCTGAATGGTGGTGGCAGCGGGACTGAGACTTTCACTTACCAACTGAACGACAGTGACGGCGATACCAGCACCGCCAAGCTGGTGCTACAGGTGCATAACAACGACGATCCAGTGGTACTGACGGGCCTGGAAGTAAACGGCGGTGAAGTCACGGTCTACGAGAAAAACCTGCCATTGGGCAGCGCTATCGATGGGCCTGCTCTTACCCAATCCGGCACCTTCACCGTGACCGCATTGGATGGACTGAAAAACCTGACGGTGGGCGGCATCAATGTCGTCACCAACGGCGTCGCCGCGACGTTCCCGCAATCGGAACCCACCGGTTTCGGCAACACCCTGACCATCACCGGCTACAACGCCAGCACCGGCGTGATCAGCTACAGCTACACCCTCAACGGCACTGACAGCCACCCA
>NZ_MIFU01000006.1:0-483 GCF_001855215.1 Pseudomonas sp. 06C 126
CTAAGAGAACTCACAAATTTTACCTTAGCCTGATCCGTTACCAGTGAAAGTAACGTTCAGTCTATCTTTCTATCACATACCCAAATTTTTAAAGAACGAACTAGTCAAAGACTAGAAATCAACATTCACCATCACAACGATGGAATGCTCATTTCTAAGCTTTATACAAACAGAAGCAGTAGTGGTGGAGCCAAACGGGATCGAACCGTTGACCTCCTGCGTGCAAGGCAGGCGCTCTCCCAGCTGAGCTATGGCCCCGTATTTCTACAGGCGTTTCCCACACAAAATTGGTGGGTCTGGGCAGATTCGAACTGCCGACCTCACCCTTATCAGGGGTGCGCTCTAACCAACTGAGCTACAGACCCAATTTCGGGCTGCTTCTTTTCGTCTTCTTCAATGAATCAAGCAATTCGTGTGGGAACTTATGGAGCAGCTGATGTCGTCGATTAAGGAGGTGATCCAGCCGCAGGTTCCCCTACGGCT
>NZ_MIFU01000007.1:0-472 GCF_001855215.1 Pseudomonas sp. 06C 126
CAGCCGTGCAGTGCCTGGCCCGCCGTCATCGCGGGCAAGCCCGCTCCCACAATGGGGGGCGGTGAGGCGGGAGGCTTGGAGGCACCACAAAACAAATGTAGGAGCTGGCTTGCCTGCGATGGCGGTGTGTCTGCCAGCCGTGCAGTGCCTGGACCGCCGTCATCGCGGGCAAGCCCGCTCCCACAATGGGGGGGGGCGGTGAGGCGGGAGGCTTGGAGGCACCACAAAACAAATGTAGGAGCTGGCTTGCCTGCGATGGCGGTGTATTTGCCAGCCGTGCAGTGCCTGGTCCGCCGCCATCGCGGGCAAGCCCGCTCCCACAATGGGGGGGGCGGTGAGGCGGGAGGCTTGGAGGCACCACAAAACAAATGTGGGAGCTGGCTTGCCTGCGATGGCGGTGTATTTGCCAGCCGTGCAGTGCCTGGCCCGCCGTCATCGCGGGCAAGCCCGCTCCCACAATGGGGGGCGGTGA
>NZ_MIFU01000008.1:0-463 GCF_001855215.1 Pseudomonas sp. 06C 126
TGTCTGGGATGACCACGGCCGCGTCACCCTGCTCAACGTCGATGGCAGCCAGGAAGTCTATGTGCATGACCCGCGCGCACGGCTGGTGCAGCGGGTTGATCCGGACGGCGGCGAGCATTTCAAGTCTTACGACGCCCAGGGTCGGCTGACGGTTGAGCAGGATCCCCTCGGCGCGATTACGACCTATCAGTACGACGAGGCTGGGCGCTTGGTGGCGCTGTTTCCGGGGGATGACGAGCCTACCGCCTACGAGTATGAGCATGGTTTCGTACGGGTCATGCGCCGGGGTGCGGCGGTCTGGAAGTACCAGCGTAATGATCAGGGCGATATCACCCGCCAGACTCATCCGGACGGCAATGTTACCGAGTACAGCTATGACAAGCGCGGGCAGCTTTTAGCGGTTTGGTATCCGGATCACAGCTGTCAGCGCCTGACCTGGAATGACCTTGGGCAGTTGGTGGGG
>NZ_MIFU01000009.1:0-463 GCF_001855215.1 Pseudomonas sp. 06C 126
CCCCACCAACTGCCCAAGGTCATTCCAGGTCAGGCGCTGACAGCTGTGATCCGGATACCAAACCGCTAAAAGCTGCCCGCGCTTGTCATAGCTGTACTCAGTAACGTTGCCATCAGGATCAGTCTGGCGTGTGATATCGCCCTGATCATTACGCTGGTACTTCCAGACCGCCGCACCCCGGCGCATGACCCGTACGAAGCCATGCTCATACTCGTAGGCGGTAGGCTCGTCCTCCCCCGGAAACAGCGCCACCAAGCGCCCAGCCTCGTCGTACTGATAGGCCGTAATCGCGCCGAGGGGATCCTGCTCAACCGTCAGCCGGCCCTGTGCGTCGTAAGACTTGAAATGCTCGCCGCCGTCCGGGTCAACCCGCTGCACCAGCCGTGCGCGCGGGTCATGCACATAGACTTCCTGGCTGCCATCGACGTTGAGCAGGGTGACGCGGCCGTGGTCATCCCAGACA
>NZ_MIFU01000010.1:0-462 GCF_001855215.1 Pseudomonas sp. 06C 126
ATGTCGCCTGACCCACCGCCATCGCAGCCTCGCCGGGGCTCGACAGCTCCCACCCTTGATCTCCACCCAGACTGAAATCCCCGACCCAGCGCCAATCCCCTGTGGGAGCTGTCGAGCTTCAGCGAGGCTGCGATAGCGGCAACACAAGCACCGAAGATGTCACCTGACCCACCGCCATCGCAGCCTCGCCAGGGCTCGACAGCTCCCACCTTTGATCTTCACCCAGACTGAAATCCCCGACCCAGCGCCAATCCCTGTAGGAGCTGTCGAGCTTCAGCGAGGCTGCGATAGCGGCAACACAGACACCAAAGATGTCGCCTGACCCACCGCCATCGCAGCCTCGCCAGGGCTCGACAGCTCCCACCCTTGATCTCCACCCAGACTGAAATCCCCGCCCCAGCGCCAATCCCTGTGGGAGCTGTCGAGCTTCAGCGAGGCTGCGATAGCGGCAACACAGGCACC
>NZ_MIFU01000011.1:0-430 GCF_001855215.1 Pseudomonas sp. 06C 126
TGTGAACGAGTCGAGCGGTACTGTTTCGGCTGTAGCGCCGGACGATGTGTACAAAGGCGACCAGACTGTTACGACCGGCATCGAAAAAGTCACCGGTGGTGAGCACTTCGAGAACTTGGTCCCTGGTACTGACAAAGTCACCACCGTCGTCACCGACACACCGGGCACCGACAACACCACTACCGTCACCTTGACCGCGCCAGACGCCGTCAACGAAGGCGGGAAAATCACCTACACCGCGACGCTTTCTAATAAAGCGGATACCGACGTCACCCTGACCCTCGACAACAAGCAAACCATCACCATCAAAGCCGGCGAAACCGTTGGCACCGTGATTGTTGATGCTCCAGGCGATGACGTGTTCATCGATAAGAGCACCCAAACCGTCCAGATCACCGGCACCGAGGGCGGTAACTTCGAGAAGCTGGTG
>NZ_MIFU01000012.1:0-427 GCF_001855215.1 Pseudomonas sp. 06C 126
GGTTACATCTTTGATTTCTCGCGGAGTAACTTGTGATGCTGATAATCTTGTTGACTATCAGTCTGACCCCACAAGCACCCACACGAATTGCTTGATTCAGTTGTTAAAGAGCGGTTGGTTAAGATCTTTAGTCTCAACCGAGGCGCGCATTCTACAGCAGCCTCACTTGCTGTCAAGTGGTTATTTTCAGAAGTTTTCGAGGTTTTCGAGGTTTTCCTCAACAACTTCAACCACTTGCGCTTACGATCTCTCGTCAGCGGGAGGCGAATTCTACAGCGTTACACGCTGCTGTCAACACCTCTTTTTCAACTTCCTTTTGGCTTCGATGAACTGAAGCAACTTGCTGTCGAATCTCGCATAACTCATTGTTTACCAAGGAGTTTTCCGTTTCGACTGCGCCGGAAGTGGGGCGAATTATAGACAGATA